>NZ_CP070497.1 GCF_016925535.1 Natronoglycomyces albus
ATGAATAGCTCACCACGAGTTGTCGCCCTTATCAATCTCAAGGGCGGCACGTCCAAAACAACCAGCTCGGTGTACTTGGCCGATGCGCTTCGCGAGGCGGGGTTTCGCGTGACCATGGTCGACGCGGATCCGCAGGGTTCGGCTCTGCGGTGGCAGGGCCTAGCGGATTTGCCGGTGCCGGTGATGGGGATGCCCACCCCCACACTGCACCGTCAAATCTGGCGGGTCATCGATCCGGCCGGGGTCGATATCGTCGTTATCGACAGCCCACCTCTGGAAGAGCAAATGGGTATTGTCGCCTCGATCTTGCGCGTCGCGACCGACGTCATCGTGCCGATGGCTCCCACCATGATGGAACTGGACCGAATCAACCCGGTGTGGAACGCCCTGGCCGACGCCCAAGGTAGTCGCGACACTGACCCCAACGTGTGGGTCCTACTCAACCGCACTGTGGCTAACGCGGCCTCCACAAACACCATTCGCGGCCTACTCGAAGAGCAACACAAACCCGTCTTTGAGACCACCATCCCGCGCCTGGAGGCATACGCCCAGGCGTTCGGATCCTCGGTGCCCGCCAGTGATGCTGACGGCCACTACCTCGACGTGGCAGCCGAACTACTCGACGCATGGAAGCAGAACTAGCCGTGGCAAAGAAGACCAGAAACCAGACCCGCGCCGAACAACTCCGCGCCTCAGCCCGTGCGGTCACCAACAAATCCGCAAGTCCGGACGTCCGTACATCCGGACGTCCGGACATACAGACACCTGCACCCGCTGCGCGTCCTCAACCTGCAAAAACACGCACCGCTACCCGTGTCGAGCCCATCCGCATGACTGTCAACATGCCACCGGTGGACCACCGCAAACTCAAACTCTGGAGCGCCCAAGCCGCCGCAGACCTCGACCTACCCGAAGTCGCGGCCGCCGAAGTACTGCGCACCCTATGGGAAATAGCTGTCGACGATGACGACCTACAAGACCGCATCCGCCAACGACTGCTGACCTCCGGAGGTAGCCTCCGCTCCCGCCGATAAACACAAAAGCGGATGTACGGACATCCTTATGTCCGTACATCCGCACTTTCAACGAATTACCTCACCGCCGTTGTTGGCCTCGTGACGCTGACAGTTTCCGCCGCAACTCCGCCACAGCCGCCTCGGCTTCAGCGCTGCGTACCGGCCGCGACAGCCCAGCCTCGGACTCCTCGGTCTGTTTCTGGGTGCGCACTTCGGCGCGTTCCTGGGCACGCTGTGCAACCCGTTGGTGTTGTCCGGCACGGTATCCGGCCGGAAGAGACGGCCGAGGCGGTGTCACTGGCAACCCGGTTTCCTGGTCGACCCATTGGGCCAGGCGGTGGCCAATGACCGCGATCTGATCACGCGCTGAAGTTACCGTGATGGCGTACCGGACACCGTTGGGTTGGTGATCAATCGCGTGCATCAGCGCTGAGGCTGACCAGCCCGCATCCCACCACATTTGGAGCAAAAACCCTAGTCGGGCCGTAGAAACATCCCACCGCGCCAGCCTGCGCAGGTTTCTCACCGCTGCCCTCCTGGCAGAATCAGACCGGGGAACCCGCCGATCCCAAAGGCCATCTTTTCGTCGCTGCCGCGCCGTAGGCGCGACCTCATCTATCTCCGAGTCTGCTTCGAAAACGGAACCTTGAGCACGCTCAGACCGAAAACCCCCGTCCAGCTCGCAGATTTGCTCCCTGTACGGACCCCTAAAAGAGGGAGGTCGCGAAATTCCGGTAATAGATGAAAAAACCCTGTTCAGGGCGTTCATGTCCGAATCGGACTCTACTGCCTGGCCCTGATCCTCATCACGCCGCGTCGACGCGGAGGCGGTGATCGCGTAGATCCCCGCGCGGCCCTGATCGGCCTGGAGACCCGCAGCAGACACACCCCGCAGCAGACACACCAGCAAACCAGCTTCTTCGAGCCATTGGATCGCGTCATATGCCGAACGTGTCGAGACCACCAGCTGCGCCAAATCAGCCGCAGATCCGCGGCCCTGAACATCCTGCCCCGCCGCTGCCCACTCCTGCATAATCCGCGTAGCGACCTCAGCAACGCGCGCCCCCGTCGCCTGCACAACATCCTGGTCCCAATCCACCAGCTGCGCCAGGGCGAACACCACCGCGCGGGTACGCCACCACCGCGAGCGATACCACCGCGCAGGCTCCTCATGGGTATCGAACGCGGCCAGGATCTCGCGGGGGTCAGTCAACACCCGCGCCCCAGAGCCAGGCTCCCTGAGACGTTCTAGGCGCTCCTGGGCCACCTGCGGAACCACCCAACCGGTGGGCCGCTGGGCTTCAGCCTGGCAAATTCGCCGCCCTGTCTCCGTCAGCTGGCCCCAACTGCGACGCGCCCGCTCCTGGGCCACCGCCCGCCGCTCCAAACGCCTACGCCGCGCACCAGAACGCCGGGGTTCACCACCGAGGCCAAGACAGCCGTCAACCTCACGCGGCTCTGACGGAGTCCACAACGCATCACCCTGATGAGTTCGGCACACCCAGCCCGCAGACTCCACAGCAGGCGTAGAACGCCCCAACCCATAACAAGGCACACACCAACCAGGCAACACGGAAGTGGAAGCTGCCACAGGACCAGTAGAGGTTGGCCCAGCCGAACACTGATCAGCTATGCTAGGCGAATACGTCACCGCCACCACCGCCTCCTCGGCGGTTGAGGTGGCGGATCATAAAAAATAGGGCTCGTCCCCACGGATCGCGTCCTTACATTTGGTGAAAACGAAGCTCTGAGCACGAGATTGGCGTCCTGTGGCTCAGGGCTTTCGTTATGTGCATTTTTAATTGCTGTTGTCCACTGATGGTACTCAACGTCATATTCTCTGTCACAACGGTGTGTGATGTTTGTATTTCCGCAGGTCGTTGGAACAGCGCACCAGTGAACCGAGGCATGTTAGTTGGTCGCAATGGGGTGTCCATGATGCGCACACAATCAAACTGATGGCGTTCATAGTACGCATGCAGGCCCCAATTATCGCGACGGCAATCTAGGCGAATATAGGCTTTATTCTCAGCCCGCGCTTTCCGCCCTACCCAATCTAGTATTGCGCCGCCTAGGTCATGTCCACTGTGATGGCGGGAAGTGATCATTTTATAGACATATACCGCGTTATTGAGGTCATCGGTTTCAGTCCACCAATCCAAATCAGGGCCATCTATTGTGGCAGTTCCCGCCACGTCATTAGTAGACTCACACACCACAACCCACGCTTTTCCTGACGCGACTGAATTTTTCATTAGCTGGCGTGATTGAGCATGATGCAGTGGTACCCACTGGTCAATTCCCGCACGTGCCATCCATTGCTCAGCCTCTGCCCTGAGTTCCACCATTGACTCAATGTCATTATGTTGAGCTTTACGAATAATGTACCGCATAACGCCTCCGACTTGTAACGGATTATGTGCCTGTCACCAGGGCAAATAGTCACAATCACGCGAACGGGATTATGATTTTCATCGAATCCTGTTCGTGTGTGTTCGAGCACTGGAATTGTTGATTCTATTTCGAGTCGTCTGCATTCATCTTCGTTAGGCATCCGAATTATTTCATAGTCCTGGAATTCAATTTGTTTGTGTCCTAGATATGCCATTATCCCGCCAGGGACAGTAACATCACCCGGCTGTAGGAGTATTTTTCCATTCTTGGATTCCACTAGCCACATAGGGTAATGACTATCAGCAATCTGCCAGGGGCGACCATCAATAATGCGAGTTCTTGCGCGCTGCAAAACACTCTCGCCTATCTCTATTTTTAGGCGTTCTGCAATTGTTTGTGATGCGGCAATAATAGTCGGGGAAATATCCTGAGTCCCCTCGCGCCCTTGGCTAGCTACGTCCGCTTGCCACGCATCCCCATTTGCTGAATCAGCATCACGACGAAATGCTCGGTGTTCAAATTCCTGGGGCCACCATTCCAGACGACGATAGACCCGCACTTGGCGACCGCGACCACGAGTAGCCGCTGTCAATCCCTCAGCATCCAGCCTGTTCAGTGCTCGCAGAGCTGTGCCTCGACCTATGCCGTAATGCTGCGCCAAAACATCGGTGGTTGGCAGGAGCTCCCCAGCTCCCCATTCGCCATTCTCAATACGTTTGCGCAGGTCAGACGCAACCATCTCTTCTTTTGTTCGTGTGCTAGCCACCGTTATCACTCCTTCATCGAACACCACTGTATCAAAAGTTCGAACTTTTTTGCATGAGTGGCTTGACACACCACGTCCCATCCCGCATGCTATTAAAAGTTCGATTTAATCGAACTTATAGAACCTACCGAACTTTTCCAAAAATCAGCTAAAAAGCCCTGGTGAGGGGCCTAATCCATCACCAGGGCGACCAGACACGATTGGAGCGTGACATGGCAAATCGAACTGTACCGGTTCCGGGGTTGCCCCCGGTGCCGAAGTGCGCCCGGCCGGGTGTTCGGCCGGAGGCGTGGTTTCCATTGTCGGAGGAGTCCTCAGAGGTCACAGCGGCTTCTATGAGGTATGCCCGTGCGTTGTGTGCGGGGTGTCCGGTGGTCGCGGAGTGTCTGGAAACAGCGCTGACGACGGGTGAGGATTACGGGATTTGGGGTGGTCTGACTAGCCCTGAGCGGCGGCAGATCCTCACAGCGCGAACCACGATGGATCTTCTCATTCCCCGCCTGACGGCGGAAGAGAACGTGGCGGTGGCGGCATGACTTCTTCTGTTTTGGCTCCGGTTCCTGGGTCAGTGACCGGGTTGTTGGAGCGTGTAGCGGCTACCGGTGTAGTGCCGGCTAGTGCGTTGGCTGCGGCTCCTGGTCGTGTTCAGCGGCGGCGTACCGCTGGGTCACGCCTCCCGGCCGGGGCGCGGGTGGTGACGCGCGGCACGCGGTACGGCAACCCTGAAACTGCGGCGGATCCACGTGTGGCCGTGGCCGCCTATGCGGCTCATCTGCTGGCCACTCCCAGCCTCGTCGACGCGGTTCTACGCGAACTACCTGGCCTCATGTTGGCCTGTTGGTGTCCCGTTGAGGCACCGTGTCACGCAGACGTTCTAGCCGCAGTGGCGAATGCTTTTCTCCCGGTCGCGGCAACGCAGGTCATTGCTGGGAATCTGCGTTGCCGCGCCTGCCCTTCCGCTGCGGCCTGGCTGATACAGGGCCACCTCAACGGACGCGCTTCACAGTGGGTGCGCGCTTGGTGTACGAGTTGCGCGGTGGGCCTGGCGGGAGATCCGGACGCCCTGGCGGCTCTGGCCTACCGGGAGCGGTCCCTATGAGCCCCACTCCTGTGATTACTTCTGCGCCGTCACGGCCGCGCGTCATCGCGCGCACCAACGTGCAGCGGGTACAGCGGCAATGGCGCGCCTCGGGTGAACCGGTGCTGGTGCCGGTTCTGGCCGCGCGGATCCTCATCGGGGTTCCAGCCCAGATTGCCTGGTACTTCCTGGCGTTGTTGCTGGCCGCCTCGACTAAGGGCCTATTGGGCGCGGCCGCGACGGCTCACCGCGCTATCGCGAACGGGGGCCGCTGACATGACTTCTTCGTACCGCCTGCCGCACTCACCGCGTAGCCCTGAACACCGGCGCTACCTGTGCGTCGACGCGGTCGCAGCGCTGGATATGGAGGCGTTGCACTCCCTGGTTTGCCGCCACGGTGCGACCGCGAACGATGTCACGTTGGCTGCGGCGCAGACCGACCGCACCACCGATGAGCTCGCGCAGGCCCTGGCCGCGTGGCTGCCAACAACGGACGTGACCGTTGGTGAAGCGGCCCGGCTCATCGGCACTCTCTCCCAACCTCCCCTTCCGCTTGATTTGGAGTTTTAGTCATGACGTATTCACCTGAGATGACGCGTGCTGAGGCGCGGGCACGTCGTATCGAGGCGACCACGGCTGCGCAGATTGAACAGCGCGATGCTGAGGCCAAGCGCCGTATGGAGTTGGAGGCGCACGCTGCGCAGTTGGACGCGCAGCGGCGTTCTGAACGGCTTCAGGCGGAGTTGGAGGCTGACCGTGCAAAACGCACCCGCGCTCAAGAGCGTTCCCAAGCTCGTCAGGCGCGCCGCGCAGCTCGGGCTGAGGCTCGTGATGCTAAGCGGGCTAAGAAGGCCCAGGCTCGTCAGGCGCGCCTGGACGCGCGTGCCAAAGCGCGCGCCGCTGCGGCGGCGTACTTGCGTAACAATGCGGGTTCGGCGTATGCCACGGGCGTGTATGGCCTAGCGGCGGCGGTGGCGCTGTACGGGCAAATCACTGTCAGTATCGCTCGGGATTGGCCAATTTTGTTCGGTATCGGTTCGGGAGTGATGCTGGAGTCGTTGGCGTTGGCCATGGCGATCACGGCCTCCCAACAACGCCTGGCCGGGGAACGTGCGTTGGTTCCGCGCATCGGAACATGGGTCGCGGCGTTCTTTGCTGCTGGCATCAACTACACCGCGCACGCTGACGACACGTTGCTAGCGGCAATTCTGGCCGCCTCGTCTATCGCGGCTATCACGCTGTGGGAAGTGCGTGATGGGGCAAAGAACCGCACGGCACTACGTAAGGCCGGAGTTGTTCCGCAACCACCCACCAAGCTGGGTTGGCGTCTGTGGATGGTTCACCCGTTCCGTTCCGCCCGTGCGTGGCGCTCTGATGTGGTGGGCCGTTTGGGCGGCAACGCGGCGGAACTGTTCCGCGCCACCGAGCGGAACAAACGCAGCGGAACGGCTCCGGCCCTGGAGTTGGCCACCGCCAACAAGACCGAGAGCGGAACAACCGTCACCGCCCAAGCGGAACACCGCGATTGGGATGCGGAATTTGCCGCCATTACTGGTGTGCCGATTGCGGAACAAGACAGCGGAACAACTGAGCCAGCCCCAAAACAGGATGATGTTCCGGCCAAGGAGGCCAAGACGGAACAAGTTGACGGAACAACCACCGCTGAGCCCACCCCGGAAGCGGAACAAGTGAAGGCCGGAACGAAGGGCCGGAACAACAAGACCGGCACGAAGCGGAAGCGGAACACGAAGGACACGCTCAAGGCCGAGTTGTTCCGTTTGTGGCAGGGCGGAGCAAAAACCACCGCTGAACTGAAAGTGGCTGCTGCTGAGAACGGGCTGTCTGCCTCGGATCGCTACATCCGCAAGCTGATCAAGGCATGGGAGGCGAGCTGATGGGGATCTGGACGGGTTTTTGGCGCGATACCAGTGACCGGGTCGGGCGGCATCAGAAGGCGCGGATGCAGTCATGGTTTGCGCGGCATCCGGTCACGTTTGGGGCCGCATGGGGTGCCAAGGCGTTGGTGGTGAATGCTCCTCGGGCCGTTTGGCGCAATGGCAAGGCCTCCGTGGCAGCGCTGCGGGGTGAACCGGTCGTACGTCTGATGTCTATGCCTCAAAAGGATGCGGGGTCATCGGTGACAACGGTGGTAGAGACCAGCCGTATCTCGGATGGTTACACCACCACGTCCACGCGCACTACACGCACTGAAGGTGGTCGCGTGATTGACATGAACGATCACCGCCCTACACCACAGCGGGTGGAATTCACCCCGATTCAGAAGGAGAAGACTGTGACCGCAGGTCGCACTATGTTGGCAACGACTCCGTTGGGGCGAACGTTTTTGGCCCTGGCCGAAGAGTTCGACTCATTCATTCCAGCACGTTCAATCGAGGCGGCCTCGACGTGGCACATGCTCACCGAGTCCGCCCGAGGTATGCGGGCGATCAGCGCCGGTATCGAGGAATGCGCCGACGTCATTGCTGCCTGCGGGCTACACCAGCGGGTCTGCAACCGGTTGTATGGGGCCGTGGAATCGTCCGCAGCGATGTCATCGGCGTTGGTGAAGGCCCAACGCAAACTCGAAGATCTCTACGAAGGGCAGCTAGAACAAGAAGCATCCGCGGCCACGACCATCCAGCCGGTTCCGGTTGACATTGCCGGTGATGAGGCGGCCGGAATCGGGCCTCTCACACTGGCGTTGGCGGTGAACTTTGAGAGTTTCGAGCCGACGTTGGAGGCGGAGGCTAGTTCGATTTTGGAGCTGATCAAAACCTCGCAGGCGGGGTTTGCGCTGATGGGTGAGGCTATGGAAGGTCTGGGTGTGCGCATGGCGCGTCACAGCATTGATCAGCGTGTACGCCAGCTGGTGCGCTCCTCCTCAGACCACGGTGTCTCTACTGCCATGTCGTTCCAGGCGGCCCGTCGGGCTATGACTGAGCTGTACCACGGCCAGGTGTCGCAGGAAAATTCCGGAACTACCACCATCCGTACGCTGCCCTTTCGGCGCGTGGGCTAACCGCTGAGAGGTCCCATCATGGCAAAGAAACCATTCAAGAAGTCCCGTAACAACGATGGTGTGAAGCGTGGTTCAGCGCTGATGCGTGGCTGCCGCTACACCGTGTCTCACTGGCGGGGCCTGTTGCCGGTGCTGTGCATCGGCGCGGCGATGGCGTTTTCTGGTATCGCGCAGGGTTTCGCTTGGGCCTATGGCCCCTGGGCGTGGGCCTGGATCGGCGCGTTGTCGCTGGTGCTGTTCGTGTGGGCCGATGGCTGGATCGGAGAGTTGGATCTCTCGGCACGCCCCCCAGCCATTGGGTTCTTGCTGTTCACAGCGTTTTCAGTGGTGTGGCTGATCCTGGCCGGGGCCATGATTGAGGCCTACATGTTGGTCATCTTCGGCGGCCTGGGCCTGGGCACGTGGTGGTGGCACGGGGAGGCATACCAGCAACACCGCACCGCACAGCGGGCACGCCGCCGTATGGAAAGTGTGCTGTGCAAGCTCGGGTTGAGTGAACAAACCCGCATCACCAGCGTGAACGTGGGCAAGAAAGGCCGCGCTGATGCAATTGAGTGGCGGTTGTACCTGGGCGATAACGACAGGGTCAGTCACCTCAGCGCCGAAGACATTGCCCACCTGTTGAAGGTCGACATCGCTCGGGTGGTGGTCCGCAAGGTGGAAAAGGGCTCCACGAGGTCGGTAAAGATCGTGCAGTTGGCTGCTTCCCCTGAAAAAGCGGTCGACCCGGTGCACCCAGCGGTACGCCCAGAAAACCGAGCAGAAGGCTCAGAGTGGGCACCGGGGACCCGCTCGGTAGTGGAGGGCCTACCGGTAGGCACTGTTCTTGGTTCAGCGGCTCCGTCCCTGGTCAAGGTCTATTCGGACCAAAAAGATGTCAAGCACTTCATGGTGCTGGGACGCTCCGGGTCAGGTAAGACTTCCTCCACCTCGGGGGTTCTCCTGTCGGCTATTGCCTGCCGTGACCTGGTCATCGGTGTGTGTGACATCCCCAAAGCGGGCAATCTGGCGGTTCCGTTTGCCCCAGCGCTGCACCGGGTGACCACCACCATCGACCAGCTGGAGGCTGACTTGCGAGGCATGTTGGCACTGGGCCAAGACCGGATCCGGCGCATGAACGAGGGCAAGGTAGTCGGACCCGGTGGCAAGCCGCTGCGCAAGTGGAAGCCCAGCCCAGCGGCACCGGCGGTGCTCTACCTCATCGACGAGCTGGGCAACACCATGCGAGACCTGGAAACCGACGATGCTGAGCGCGCCGAGGTGATCTGGAATCTGCTGGTCTCCAACGCCCAGAGCCTACGCCAGGCGGGCATCATCCTCATGCCGATCTCTCAGGACGCGAAACGCGAAAGCATCAACACCACCTTCCGCAAGGCAATGTCTAACTACATGGTCCACCAGGTCGCTACGCCTCAATGCGTCAACGGCATCTGGGGCGGGTACGACCTGGACCTCTTCGAAGCTGGTCTACCCAAGCCGGGCATGTGCTACGTGGGAGACACCGACGGAGCTGCCCCCACCAAATCAATCGGATACGACATGGACCAGGTCATCGAGGAAGGCGAAGAGTTCGACGCCGCCGTGGACACCTACGCGGAAGCCCGCCCCTATCTGCCCGCTCCCTGCGTGCGGGTGCTGGGCTGGGGCGACACTCTACACGGCGCACAAGACCAGCAGGAGGCCCACGACATCACTATCAAACAGGCCGAAACACTCAACGGGCTGAACTTGCTAGCTGACGCCGTTGACGACACTGCCGAGACCATCCCGGCCGGAATCGGGATCATCAGGGGCACCGAAGAACCTGAAACGGGGGACGATGAACGTCTCCAGGCTGTCCTAGAGGCCCTGGCCAACACCCAAGACGGACTCTCACGCGCTGACGTTGAGCGCGTGCTGGGTGTCTCCACCGCCACCACCAAACGACTCCTAGGTGTCCTCCAAAACACCGAAAAAATCGTGCGGGAAGGGAAAGGACGCGCCACGCGCTACCGCATCAACACCGCTGCCCTGACCGCAGCCTAACCAGTCACACAACAAAAGGAGACCACATGTTGCAGCGCCAACCCGACCCCATCAAAGACATGAGCCTAGACCAGATCATCCACGCAGCCTTGGGCCAAGCAGCCTACAACGCCGAATCCGGTTACCACAACGAAGCCGCTACATGGGCCTCCATCGCTCAGGCTGCCTCCACGTTCCACCTATCGCAAAACCTCAGCAACGCCCTGGCCCAACGACACTAACCACACAGCAAAGGGCGGCCCCGCGACAATCGCGGGGCCGCCCTTTTTTCGGCTCACAACCACATTTTACGGCTCACAGACGCCCGCTTAATGCCTCATCGTCGTATTTTTCGGCTCATTTATCGGCTCACAGACACGCTTTACGGCTCATTTATCGGCTCAGGTGAGCCGAAAAAACAGACATTCAGGCATTAACCGGTCGCCTTGGGCACTCCCCATAGGGGCTAGGTCCTCGCGTGAGCCGTAAATCCGTGTCTCCGGGTGAGTGCGCATACGCGGGCACGGGACGTACGGCCACGAAAACGCGCGCCTCACGGACGGCTGCAAGCACAACAACCGCGCCAGCGTTCCGCGTTCACTCGAAGTGCACTAGGTGTGACCCTCACGCGCGAGTGCTTCGCGAGGGTGTCGAGAGAGTCCCGCGAAGTACTCGCGAGGGTGTCGAGAAGTACTCGCGGGAGCTTCGCGTGGGTGTTCTGGATCCGCGTCTGTGCTTGCGTGGATCTGCACTATCACAGAGGTGTATGACGCTGCGTTTCCTCAGCGTTTCCTAACCGTTCGTGACCTGGGGTTTTGCGTTCAGCATTTTAATGCATAGGCGTGTAGGTCATGGGTGGCTAGATCTGTGATGAGAGCTAGAAAATATGGGTGGGTGTGGGTTGAGTTCATGGTGGGTTCAGATCATGGATGTTCTGGGCATGATCTGGGGGTGTTTAGGATCAGGCAATGGGATCTGATGAGGATGCGACCTATGCCCGGTGGCGCGAAACGCTCCCGACCCCACCGGAGGGCGCGGCCGGGTGTTTTCACTGCGGCGGGATCGGGATCGTAGGCGTGAACGATGTGGGGGATGTTTCATGGCTGACCCCAAGCACACGGCCTGAGGATTGGGAGACGTGTGTGTGCCGGTTCGGTGAACCCAACTGACCCCAGATCCGGGGTCCCTTCGTCGACGAAGTTCTGTGCTCTGGGGTTCGTCGACGAGCCTTCCCGGCCCCTGTTTCGGGGCCTTCTCTAGGCTCAAAAAATTGCGTGTATCGGAAGATACCTTGGTACTTCCCCGAAATTCCTCTTCTGCTCGCGTCCGGCTGAGGGTGGCCACCGGGTCCAAGAAACCACCACCCGCCACGGGTGGTGGTTTGTCTTCTTGGGCAGGGAGCCAAAGCGCGGCCGCGTGTCATGGGCTCACTCCGGCCGCTGAGGGCGCGAGGATGAGCTCATGGCATTCACACCAACACCGACCCGTAGCGCGGCCGCACTCGCGGCCGCTGAGGCCCTGGCGGCCACGCATGACATTGCCCGGGGCCGCGTTGAGGCCAGGGAAGCGCGCGCGGCCGCCTGGAACCGCCTGGCCGATGGGCTCCTGGCCGAGCCGTTCCATGAGGACCAGGACGTGACTGCGGCTGTGTTGTTGGCGGTTCAGGCTGCGGCTGAGGCAGATCTAGAAGCGCGCGGATAAGGCCCCACCGTTTTCGGTGGGGCCTTGCGAACAGTGGTTTTAGTTCGTCACGGTTAGTTCTATGGATGCCTGGGTGCCGTTGCTGTATCCGGGCCAGGTAACCGTGACGCTGGTGGATCCCTGGTCGATCTGGTCACGCGCGCTGCCACCGCCGAGGCGACCAGCGGCCAACGACACCGCCTCGCGCGACCCCGCCCCGCGCAAACAATCGCCCTCCGCGTTGATGTGCCAGGTCAGGGTGGGTTCACCCCGGCGTGGCAGCGCTGCGGTGAGTACGGTGCGGATCAGCGCGTTCTGGGCCTGGGCCGCATCAGTGCTGGCATTGGTCATACTGAAACCTCCTGAGTTCGTTCGGTTCTCGGGTTACCGGCCGAGGGAGCCCTAATCCCTCGGCCTCATTTCTGGTTGTTTTTTGTGCGTTGGTGCTGGTCAGGGTTTAGTCCAGGCCCAGGGCCTCGGCTACGTGTGGAGGAACGGCGGCTTCATCGTCGTAATCGACAAAATCGCCGGGGAATTGCACGGCGGCCACGATGTCGGCCCCGAGCCTTTCCCAGTCCTCCCAGTAGGCGGTTTCGTCCTCGCCGTAGGTGGCGCGCTCAATGTGGGCATCAAGGTCGAAACCCCAGTCGAGATCGCGCAAGTGAAGGTGGATGTCGCGGCCGTTGGCCGCCCAGGTCACTTCAGCGCTGTCGTCCTCGACCTCGTCAGGGTCGGTCACCAGGTAGTGGGTTCGGCTCAGCGCGATGCCGATCGCGGCGCGGCGGTAGATGGCCGGGTCGGTGATCAGGATGGGTTCCATGCTGGTGCTCCTTCGGGGGTGATGAGGGGTGAATTACGAGCGGTTGGTGTGGATGGCGATGAGGTGCTTGTCTTCAGCGCCAAGGTTGATGGCTGCGGCGCGGTCTTCAGGCGTGAGAGTTTTCTGGTTGACCTCAGGAATCAGGTCAATGGCACGGGCGCGGAAAAGAGTCCGAAGGGCCGCGTCGACCTCGTCGCGGTCAGCGGCCAGGTGTTCACGTACTTGGGCTAGGGGCACCCACGCCCCCGGTTCCCGCGCCAACGCCGCGTAGGCATCCCGTAGCCGCTGTTCCAATGCGCCGCTGGGATCCACGGCCTCCACGGCAGCCGCTTCGGCGGCCTGGCCCTGCTCCTGGCCTTCATCGGCGCTGTTCTCCTGGCCCTCATTTCCAAGGGCAACGGTTTTGCGTTTTTCCAGGTCAGCAGACAGAGATGGCGGGATGTTTGTCGCGCCGTAACGGGTGATCGCAGCGCTGAGTCGCCACGTGTAGTCCGCAACGCGGGCCGCTGCGGTGGCCGGGGGTAGTTGGGGTGGGGTGGTGGTGTGCCGGGCCGCTGCGGTGGCCAGGTAGCCGGTGGTGGCGGTCAGGTCCTCCATGCACAGACCCTCCATCGGGCGAAGATGTGCGCGGCCGCGCTCGTCTTCGGCTACCGGTTCTAGCAGCACCTCTTTCCAGGTTTGTTCATCTGTCCCGTAGCGGTTGATCATGGTTTGGCGTTTACCGGTCTCGCCCGTGATCGTCTCGCCAATGCTCTCCCAGGAGCAGCCGCGTAGCCGCGCGGCTAGAACCGCCGCGCGTAGTGTCTCCTGGGCTTCCTGGACCAGGTGTGCGGCGGCCTCCACCGCCTCCAGAGGATCGGATTGGGCCTCTATGAGGATGCTGGCCCTATCCGCGACTCCTGCGGCCATAGCGCTCAGCCGCAACTGGGCTAGCTGGCCGTCGGTGAAGGTGCGGCATTCGGCATAGACCCGCTCGCGCAACTCTTCAGCGGTGGGCCGCGGCTGTGAAGTCTGGTCGTTCATGTCATCTCCTTCGTTAGGTGACGACGTTGACGTTACGCCCCACACCACCGCGTGTCAAGAAATTTTGACAAGTCAATTCAAATTGACGCTAGGGGCTAGGTTGTGGGAAGCGCCCTTCCCGTGAGTAATCCCGATGCCTGAAACCTGCCTCAATGACCGGTTTACGCTACCGCCCAGTAACCCACCAATACCCCAGAAGGGTATTTACCAGGGCCAACACTCACAGACACACTGCCGGCCACGCCGGCCGGCCACCCACCACAACCACACAACCAGCACCAACACAAACCACACCCCAAGCGCGGCCGCGCATACCCCCACCGTGCGCGGCAACGCGAAAGGGAGGGCACCCATCGTTGTGGGTGCCCTCCCTGTGGGGCGTTGTTACGCGGCGTTGGTGGTGATCTCCACCAGGAGGATCTGGTGCGGCATCAACAGAACGGATTTGCCTGTCATGTGCAGCCAGAAGGTTTTGCCCTCATCAAACGCCGCGTGCATGGTGTCCGCCGTTTCGCGCTTCACCTGCGTTTCGACCGTGGATCCACCCACCATATGAACAGTAAGATTCAGCGGCTCATCGGCGCGGAAGACATCATTCAGCATGTTCATGTTCATTCGTCCTCCAGGTCAGCCAGTAGGGCGCGCACCGTAGCAAACGCCGCTTCCAGGACCTCACCTGCCGCTGCACACCAACCCCCACACCACACCCAGCAACCACCTACGAACTGCCCCCTTCACCACCGGTACGCCCCCACCGCGTGACACACCAGCACTACCGCAGGTCAACCCCACTGTGTGACCGTCACACCCGCCCTGAAAACCTACGGATCCCCCACGGCGTTTAGCAGAGGTTGACCCAGAAGTGCCACACATTGAATGTCCGTATGTCCGTATGTCCGTACATCCGTAGGTGCGGACATACGGACATTGGCTCATTGAGGCGGTACGCTGCCCCA
>NZ_CP070498.1 GCF_016925535.1 Natronoglycomyces albus
ATGCAACACGAACTTGACGACAATCTAAGTCGCACCATCGCGTTCCTCAACGATAAAGGCGGTGTCGGAAAAACCAGTTTGGCCGATAACTTGGCCGGTCAATATGCCGCTGCTGGATACAAAGTTCTCCTCATCGACCTCAACAAACAAGCAAACGTTGCCGATGACCTGGCCTATCGCGATAACCCCGCTATTGACGACAAAGGTCTAGGCCTCTTCCAGGCCCTTACCGCAGGCACCCCCCTGAAACCAGTTCAGGGAATCCGCCCCAACCTCGACGTCGTCCCTGGCGGCATTCACATTGACGACCTCACCGCCGTACTCGCAGGCCGCAGCGACTCCGATAACGGCCGCACCACGCTGCGCGACTCCCTGGCCCCCATCGCCGACCAATACGACATTGTCATTATCGACTCACCACCAGAGGCAAAAAACCTGTCCAACCTGGCACTTTGCGCCGCACGCTGGATCATCATGCCCACCCGTTCCGACCCCGGAGGGCTTGTCGGCATGGGTCTGGTAGCGAGCCGATTTGTCCGCGCCCGCGAAGTCAACCCCCACCTACAACTACTAGGCATAGTGCTATTTGGCACCGCCTCCAACGCCTCAGCCATCCGCCGCGAGGTCCATGCCGATATCCAAAAAGCCTTCGGAGGGCAAGAATCTCCCATGTTGACGGCCAGCGTTCGCTACGCCGAGCGCGTGGCCCGCGATATGCGCAAAACCGGCCGACTCGCTCACGAGCTCGAAGAGGATGTCAAGGCGCTTCCGCCACGATGGGAAGCCTTGCGGCAAGGCAAGAAACCATCAAGCATGTCCCCGACAACCGGGAAAGTTTCAGAAGATTACGCCGAGATTGGGGCTGAGATTTTGCAAATCATGGCCGCCGCCGAACCTGCCAACTAAACACCCAACAACAGATCAACGTCAGGAGACCACAATGACCACCGAGAACCTTGGCGACGCCTTCGGACCCACGGGCCGTAGCAAACTCGGAGGCATACTCCCTGAACGGTCCCCAAAACGACAACCCGCGCCCACGCCTGTCGAACAAGCTCCTACTGAAACGCCCCAGGACGAGCGACCAACCGTCGCACCGGAACCCGACAACGCTCAATCAGCCGCCGCCGCGCGCCAGATCAACACATTCCTGTTGCCAGCAGTCAAAAAACGAGCTGCCCAGCGCAAACGAGCCAACAATGAAACCAATGCTGACGTGGCGTTCGCCGCTATTGAAGCCGAACTCCCACGGCTTGAAAGTCTCATCAGAGCCAGGCACACCGGTTCTCGCACCAGTAGCCTATTTCCGTCCCGGACCAGCCAACGAAGCCAAAAACGCCCCGAAGGCGTCAACCGTGAAATGTGGACAATCCGCGCCACACCAGCAGAAATTGCGGTCATCGATGATCTGGTAGAGAGCAACGGAGCGCTGAGCCGTTCTGAACTGATCTCGGTGGCCCTTGAGTCCTACCTGAGCTGAAGGAGCCGCACAACAATCTCTGAGAGTAGGAACGTGGCACGTTAGAGTGGTCTATTGGAAAGGGGCGTGGCCATGTCTGAGGATGATATCGGTGATGGAGAGCGTGAGGTTCAGGCAAAAACGGTCGCAGCGATACAAGCGTTCACTCAGGTTACGTCAGCTCTTGCGTCACGGCGCGCTGCACGTGAGAACCAGAACAACCAGGTGGGGGACTACGGGAACGAGGAACGCCTAACTCATCGTGTGGTTGACCAGGTTCCTAAATCTGACCTCGACCAAGACCAGCCTGAGACCACCTCTAAGGCCCCGGTCTTGAACAATGCCACAGTCGCTAAGGACGCTACGGCCGGTACTAGGTCAGTAGCGGCCGCTTCGGCTTCAACGGCTATGACCGCGCCAACCAGCAATGTGGTCGTCATGCGTCAAAAAGCTATGCTCACCTCTGCGCCACCGAAACTGCCAGCCAGCCCGGTGGCGACACCCGCGCCAGCCGCAGAACGCTAACCGCGTCTGTTCATCACCCTTCTGCGTCATCCCTGATCGTTGCTGCACCTCTTGCTGTACCCGTTTGTCTCTTTCAGGGTCGGTTGCGCGGTGAGAACCCGCCGAGACTGGCCGTGGGAACGCCGATGCAGCACTGGATTGGGCCGCAGTGGCCGAGGTCAGCTCTTTGACTTCACGTTTGACCTCAACTCCCTGGCCTTGATAGATGACGGTGCCTTGATCGGTCAACGTAATGGGGATGCCCAACCGTTTTTCGAACAGTGGAGCATACTCTGCGAGAAACCCCGGCCTACTAGGGAATTGTCCTTTTCGCGCCCAATCGCCTTCATCTTGCTGTTCAAAACCGCTGTTCTCCAGCACCTCGACGACATGAATGTAGTTATCCTCTGACATCGCCTGCGGAAACACGCCAGTGATGCGCATCTTACTCGTTTCTGAGTCAGCTTCGAGAACGACATCCAACACCGCGTTGGATTCCGGTTTAGATGCCTTCTTCATCTCGGCATCAATCTCTTCAAACCGAGCCCGAGCTGTGGCGAGTTCAGCCTCCTGGGCGAACGGTGTATCAAGTCGTTCTTCCGCAGCAATAATGTCTGCGCGCAAACTAGCCATAGTTGCAACGTTTTGCTGAATCATGTCTGGAAGTTTTGCCAGGTCGTTACGCAACTTGGTCAATGGTTGCGCGGTAGAAAGTGTCGCGGAGTTCACTTTGGCCGCTACTAGAGGTACCTGGTCCAACTCCACGCTGACCGTATTGTTAATCCCGGCCACCGCTTTGAGTCCGAAGCCGGCGAACTGCCCAAGTGCGCGCGATCCTCCGGTAGGAACACCCGCTGAGATAAACTTTTGAAGCTGCTCTCGGAGCGCGTCCGATGCGGCGGTGAATTCATTGAATTCCTCGCCCCGGATGACGGCGTGGAACTTCTCCCCGCGTGTGTCACGCACTTGCGGGATAGCCACGGCCAAGGCTTCGTTGACTCCTTCGAGACCATCGATACGCGACTGATTGCCGCTGATCGTCTCACGCAATGAATGCAGCATCGCCTGGTGGCCACGCCTGATGCCTTCAAGTTTCGCCACAGTCGCTTCGGCCTCGGCCAGCTCAAGCAGTAGCGGATTGCCCGATGCGATCGCCTTGATCTCGTTGAAGCTCAACGTCACCTCGTCGATATCTTCAATCTCTCGCACAGCGAAATCGGTACGCATGACCTGGTTATTGGCGACTGCTTTGCGCGCTACAGTTTGCCATACGTAGGGATCAAAGCTTTCTTCGACCACATAGCGCAGCACCTGTATCTCGTCGTTTTGGTTTCCCTGACGAATTCCGCGCCCTTCGCGCTGAGTCACGTCAGCGGGTCGCCACGGACAATCCAGGTGATGCATCGCTACTACGCGCGCTTGGACGTTGGTGCCCACACCCATCTTCGCTGTTGAACCGATTAGCACATCAATATTGCCCGTACGGGCCGCTTCAAACAGTTGCCCTTTCTCGATGTCGTTGCGCGCCTCGTGGATGAACCGCACCCGTCGACGTTCCATTCCACGCTCTACTAGATTCTCGCGTAGTTGGTCATAGACATTCCATTTATCGCTGGGGGTTCCCAAGTCGCAAAAAACTAGCTGAAGCCCTCCAGTCAGTGGCTGGTCTTGGCCGTATCGGTCCGTATAGACCGTATCGCGATAGGTTTGCCAGATCTGTGCGATCCTATCGGCGGCAACATCGACTTTCTGTGGCTCGTCTGTCTCGATGCCCCGTAGCCGCACGTCAGCGGACACTGCGCGCCCATCACCGGAAATCTTCAGCATGTTGTCCACGGTGTCAGGCACAACCCCAGATCGGACGTCGGAGGCTCGTTTTCCAATTTCCCCCATGTAGTCACTCAAAGCGCTACTGCGAGGAATAGCGACGATTTCGGGCAGACGTTCACCATCACTGGCGCGAGCCACAATGTCAGGAACTACTAGGTTCAAGTCTTCGGACAGTTTAATGTCAGCGACGCCAAAGATCACACGCTGGAGCTCTGGGACATTTCCAAACCGAGCAAACCGGGTCGTAGTCCTAATGCCGCCTTCAGGGGATACTTCTATCGCTGTAACAATTTCGCAGTGTGTGGTTGCCCAGCAATCGTAAATATCGTATCCCAGCTCCTCAAGACGCTCAGGGGCCAAAAATTGCAACATGGTGTGTACTTCACCCAGTGAGTTGGGAAAGGGGGTTGCCGTAGCCAAGCAGGTAACACGCTTTTTCCCCGTGGAGCGTAGATACCCAAGTTTCATGTCCAGATCAGTCGACCGATTACTACCGATTATCGCCATCGAGTCGATATTGGAGGCACGAAACCTATTTTTGTACAAATGTGCTTCATCGACAGTGACATAGTCAATACCAGTCTGTTCGAACGTCAGATCGGTATCCCGATTCCGCTCAATACGGTCGAGCGCCTTCGCCTCGCGTGTGTTGATGCGCTTGATGTATCCTTCAATTTGTTTAACTGTTCGACGCTGGTCATCGCCCACAGCGAAGGATTTCATCCGGTGAAGTTTGTCGCGCTCTGCGTCGTAATAGGCTTTTTGGCTCTCAGCTGAGAGGGCGATCTTCTCGAATGCTGAATGGGTAATGATGACAGCATCCCAATCACCTGTGGCGATGCGGGAGATGAACTCACGTCGACGATCTTTCGAAAGATCTTCGGTAGACGCTGCCAACAGTTTTGCTTGTGGGTATGCCAGCAGCCATTCACGGTTGAATTGTTCGAGCATGTGATTGGGAACGGCAACAACGGGCTTATTGACCATTTTTAGCCGCTTCATCTCCATGATGCCCACGGCCATCTCCAGCGTTTTCCCTGCCCCGACGCCATGAAACAGCCCTATGGAGGGTTGGCACATCATTCGGTGAACCGCAGCCCGCTGATGGTCATATAGCGTGTAGAAATCAGACAAACCCGGCAGCGTCAAATGCTGACCGTCATAGACTCGTGGAACTTCTGAGTTGAAGGTGCGGTTATAGAACTCCAACAACCGTTGTGCCCGCTGTGCGTCTGACCAGAGCCACGAGACAAACTTTTCGTTCATCGCATCGGCTTTGGCCTGTGCCACACGGGTTGCAAAGAGGTCAGCCACACTTTTTTTGCCGCCGTCAGGAGTGTCGATCTGACGTGTGAGCTTAATAGGCTTGGCAGTCAGCAAATGCTCGGCAATCGCTGGAGCTGGCAGGCGAGGTGTTCCCCATTCCCCTGTGGCGATGGGGCCATCGTTCCTTGCTCCTGAGATTGCCCAGAACGATCCTCCAGCGTGTTCGACCCGCAGATTTCGGTCATGGAGAATTTCTCGTAGAAACGCTTGCACATCGGCGGCGGGAATCCATGCTGACCCCAGCGACGCCTTAATGTCCTGACTGGTCAAAGGGGTAGGGAGGACTTTTTTGAGCGCATCGACGTTGGCATACATGGCCGGATCGGTCTGCGCAGCAGCGCGCGCGGCATCCAACTTGGATTGGACGTCACCTGAGCAGTATTCGGACTTTGTAACTAGCTCACCTGAGACAGGGTCGTCAAAAACCAGGGAGTCGAGCTGTTGGCGAGCCTTGTCTGCCTCCACGCCCAGCAACTGAGCGATGAGGTCCAGGTCGACGCGGTTGGTGCGGTCCAGACTGATAGCAAGGGCATCGGCAGCGGTTTCAGCCCCGAGTACTTCGGTGCGCCGTCGTAGAACACGGTGGGTGAAAATATCCTCTTTGGTTGCTACGCCGCTGATGGGCTCATAGTTTTCCAAAGCCTTGACCAGGAAAGCGTGGGCGTCGCCACGGAATCCCCCCTGAGGAGGGAAGCGACGAGTGACTTTCTGTTCCCCGGTGTTCTTATCCAGCAGCGGGACTTTCTGTCCGGTCTCAGGATCGGTCGACCACCGTGGAATGAGTTTGACCCGGTTAATTGGACCCCAGGTGCTGAAGTAGGCGTCATAGCGCTCATTGAGCTGTTCACGTAGTTGCCGGATCTCGACAGTCTCATCGAGATTGTTTGCCTCGGCATCTACTAGTGAGACCACTGTGTCTCTGATGCCCAGCAGCGCCCGCAACTCAGCACGCTGTGTTTTAGGGACGGTCATGTCCCGCCACGCACCTAGCGACCACATCTGGAAATGATCAGCCTGCTCGGTCGCGGTGTTTTCACGAATGAACCGCTCCGGTGGATCGTCCATGTAGCTGACACTGGCCGCTGGGATTTCCATACGCTCAGTCTCCGGAGAGAATCCCATCCCCATCTCACGGGCGGACTGGGTGATGCCGTTCAGTGCCCCGCGCAGTTGCGCCGCAACTGCGTCAGGTTGGGTATCTCCAACGACGCTGATGCCCATCGTGCCAAAGCGATTCTTTTCCACACGGACTTGGCCGATCACCCAATCGGGCCGCTGCACGAAAACGTCATTGATCCGTGCCGGCTGGCCCTCCTCAGCCGCGCTCGTTTGCTCCCACAGCCGCGTCAGTTCGGAGGGATCGGTATCCATCTCTCGACGCCGCAGCAGCAACACATCTGTCATTACATCGGTTCCCGCTGCCGTCCAATGAGCCCGGTTTGGCAGGCGTACCGCGCCCAGCAGATCCCCCCATTGGCCGATTTCCCGACGTGCCGCAGGATTAGTCGCATCGGATGTAAAAGCGCTGGTAACTACGGCGACAATGCCACCGGGGCGGGTCAACTGGAGCGACTTGAGGATGAAGTAGTTGTGTGTGGAGAGATCATTGGGGTTGTACACCGGATCAAAAATCGTTGAGTCATGGAAGGGCACATTCCCGACCGTGACGTCAAAGCTATCGCGTGCGCGGATATCTTCAAACCCAGAGGCCAAGATCGAGGCTTGCGGATACAGCGCTTGGGCAATACCTGCGGTTGTCTCATCTAGCTCCACACCGGTCAGATGCGCCCCCTCTGGGGCGCTGCCGATGAAATTGCCCGACCCGCAACCGGGCTCCAAGACCTCCCCGGAGGTAAAACCGAGATCTTGAACAGCCTGCCAGATGACCTTCGTATAGGCCACATCAGTGTAGTGAGCGTTGAGCGTTGTTGCCGATGCCTGCCGCATCTGGGCACGGGAGAGCAGCTGTTCTAGCTCTTGACGTGCCTGCGCGAATTCTTCACGACGGGGATCGAACACTTGAGGAACTGCTCCCCAGCCAGACCAGCGCGCCAACACCTCTTGCTCAGAGGAATCAGCCGTACGATCCTCGGCTTGAACCCGCCGCAGGACACGCAGAGCTTCGAGATTGTTCTGCACACGAGTAGCCGCACCCCCAGACCCCAACTGTGACTGAGTCTGTGGCCTAAACGTCGCCCCTACGGGCCGCGCGTCATCTATCCGCCTCCGCGAGTCAGGTTCAACCTCCGCTACGTTCTCAGCCGTTGCTGACCGAACCTCGCTGGAGGGTTCAGCTACTCCTCCTGGTCCTGGTTCTGGGCGTTCTCCTCGGCCAGGATCTCCTCCTCTGCCATCTTCTGCGCTACGTTCAACCACTGAGCCCTCGCCAGGAAGCCCCCCTGGGGTTCCCCTTCCTGCCGCGCTATCTCCTCGGCCCGATTCGCGATCTCCTCGCCCCTGTGCACGTGTGACTCCCACATCGGGTGCAGGTCGCGCCGGTCGGTTTCGTTCATCGTTGTGCTCCTTCTCTTTTTCTTCCTGTGCTTCCTGTGTTACTTCGGCGGACCACGCTTCAGGGTCCTCGAACAACGGCAGCATCAGCTGCCCTTTACCTGGTTGGGCTTTCCTACGTCGCGCCATAGCGTGGTCCTAACTCACAGCATACATGAGAAGTGTCTACAATGGATTGTCTTGGTGTGGTGGTATTCCCTCAGGAAGTGCCGCCATCGTTTCTGGTGGCATCGGCTGGCAGGGCAGGGCTTTATCGGGAATATGTTTGCTGCTCTCACCATGTAGGGCGGGGTGGCACTCCCGAAAAGGGCCATCTTCGCCGGTCAACGCTCTCCAGTGGGACTCGAAATGGTAGATCCACCACGTGGACATCTGGGAAGTTGCTCGGGCAACTTCCCATTCCTGCCATAGGGCATAGATCCGATTCAGCGCCTCGGCGTGATCCCACCACTGCTCACACCAGCACTCGCCTGGTTGTGACTGGTCGCCCAATCGGTGGTTAATCGTGGGGGACAGCCACTGGCTCACCCAGTCCTCCAGACACGCATACGCGGGAGCGTTGTCCTCACTCATCGAATGGCCGATCCTTTCGTCGCGGCCAGGTTGGCCTCCCAGGCACGATCCACCGAAGCCGCATGGGAGTTCTCATGCTGGCCGTTATCCCAGCTGTCCGAGGGCGTCGAAGTGCCAAGTGGGTCCCATTTTTGTTGTGACCGCTCGATAGCCTCGGCCCACGGTGAATCCCACCAAGCGCGGGTGCGTGCCAGCACTGGGCGAGCACCGGAGGGCAGGACGACGACGCGGCCATCGGGCAGCGCCGTTAGGTCTGAGGGCTCCAAAATTCGTCGACGGCGCATGGAGGTCGAGCGCGACGAGGAGCCTGTACTTGAGGAGTGGGAATGGGTGGCCTCGTCGAACTCGCCGATGAGTTTCGATTGGTTTTCCAGGAATTCGGCATCAGACACACCACCGCCGAGCACGCGGATGTTCGCCGCCGACCACAACGCTTGCATCCCTTCACGGCCCCACACGCCCACACCCTGCACAAACGATTGCAAAATAGTGATGATGGGCATCCCGGCCGATCCGTAGAATGAATACAGGTTGGGCAGGTTCTTGATTTTGCAGATGTTGGCTGCCTCATCCAGTACCGATAGCAGTGGCGGGTTGAGACGACGCCCTGGAGAACGGCGAGCAGCCACCTCCCCGGCCCGATAGATCGAATCCACAAACGCCGCCACCAGCGGAGCGGGAGCACCTGGACCATCTTCTGACAGCAAATACAGTGTGTCGGTACTAGATACGAATGCTTCCGGGTCGAACTGGGGAACTCCGGAGGTGGGCGTGATCCAGGCTGAGGTCGCTGTCTCGGTCAAAATCGCCATTGCCTTCTCGGCCCCGCCATAGACGCCACCACGTGTTTTATCGGGTAGGCCAATCGCGCCGCGTACTGCGCGGGCCGGGTCAATGTATCCAGCCGATTCGAGAAGTTGGGCCGGTTCATCGTCGCGCGGCCGCGTTGTCCAGGCGAACACATCCACCAACGTCTTGCCGCCAACGGCGGCCGCGAGGATGAAGTTGGCGACTAGGTCATCGGATTTGGACGCGAAGTATTCATCACGTGTGCCATCTCCGGAGAATGTGAAAGCCGCCGCTAGGCGGCGCGCATCAGTAACGCTGCTAATAGGGGCCAGCGGGTTCCACCAGAAAGCTTGCTCTTGGTCGAGCATGGCCATCGGGTCGAAAACCCACACTCGGCCTTTCTCCTCACGTGGACCGCGTGTGGCATCCACGATGTCGCCTTTACGTGAGGTCACCAGCAGCGGCCCTGGCGCGGCCACCGCCGCCGGGATCGCACGGGCGGTGGTTTTTCCTTTGCGTGGACCCCAGATGTCGACGGCCATGTCTTCCCAGGACTGAAACAGCTTCATCCCATCGGGGACACGGTAGGCCACGAACACACCGTGCTCATCGGATTCTTTGCTCTCTAGTCCTGGCCGCAGTTTCTTTGCCGAGGCAGCAACCCCGCGAGCGGAGAAACGCTTTAGTTCTGACCTCCCCGCCATGTGACGCGAAGCCGCGTCAGAGCGACGGCGAGGACCGCCTCGGTACATTCGCCACCACAGAATTGCTGCAGGTACGGCTATCAAGGCGGCGACGAGCGATGCCAGGACAACACTGGCTGAGGTCGTCCAAATGATTGTGCCGGTGGCTACGGCGGTGATCACAACGAACGGGTTGAGGCTACCGTCGTATCCTGGCAGGTCCAGTAGCCGCACCACCAGCAAAACCACAGCCGCTGCGGCCAGGAGAATGATGCTCCCTAGTCCTACTAGGACCCCTGGTTGTGACATGTGGCGGCTCATGCGGCTGCCCCTTGCCGGGCAGTTTCAATGTCCCAGCGTGCATCGGTGTTCCCCAGCCGCAGCTCAGGTTCTGTCAACGATAGGTGAACTGGGATACCAGGCCGAGAGCCCACTTTGATCAAGAAGTTGCCCAACCCGGCCGAGGCTTCCGCAGCTGTTCCCGACCATGACTCTGGGGCCGTCCATGACAAGACCTCGGAGGCTTCAGCGTCAGACAACGGCCGCACTTTCGATATCGCCGACAGTTCCGCTTCAGTAGATGCGGCAGCCATGAGTACTGCTGACCGGTCGGCGAAGCCGCGAGCTTTAGCCCGATCTTCCTCGGTTGGCAGGGCCTCCAGGTCGGCCAGTCCGTGCGTGATGTAGGCAATCCCGGTGCCTTTTTGCCTGTTCAGCCGGGTCAGAGCGTCAGCGCGGTCAATGAGACCCGAGCCCACACGCAGAACACGCCACATCTCATCGAGGACTGTAAAGAAGGTGCGTTTCGGCGCTACCCCTTCATCGGCCAGCAGGTGTGCCGCGTCAATAGACCCAAACCCGTATGACCACGTCGAGAGCAATGTTGCGGCTGTTCTGAGGTGGTCATTCTCATCAATACCTGAGATGTCAACACACACCGCAGGTGTATCCAGGTCAATAGGTGAGGTGGTCGGCCCATTGAACGTGTCGCCCAGAGCCCCGTTGAGTAGCGCCAACAGCGCCGCTTGCAACGGACCCGTGGCTTCCTGATAACGCGGTTCTTGGCCTGCGCCAGCAAACAGCGTCACCTCACGGACAGCATCGGGCGCATTTTGGATAGTGCGCAACACTTCCGATAGGACCGGTTGATTCCCATGCTGGGCTTCCTCAGCGGCCAAGTGCCGCAGCGCGGCAGCAATGACTGTGTCCTCATCGGCTGTGGTTCGCCCTTTCCTCACCAGACTGATCAGCGCGGTCACCATGTGTGTACGCCGGTCAACCACGGAGGAGCGAACTTGTTGGGCGGTTTTGCCACTAACTTGTGCGTGCAATTGCGTCCACGGGCCGACATCGAGCGGATTGATCCGGTCACGCCCGGGACCCACCGAAATGACTTGCCCGCCCAGCGCGCGCACCAACGCCGCATAGTCTGGTTTGAGGTCACCCAGAATCAGCGGTGTCACGCCGCGCCCGGTCAGACCCAACACCATGCGGCGCACAATAGAGGACTTCCCCATACCCGGCTCACCCAGAATGAACACGCTGGGAGAGTTAATCAGTGAAGTCCGGGTGTACCACGAAATCGGATCGAAACACACCGAGTCACCTGAGTAAATATGGTGGCCGATGGGCACTCCCACCGTTGGGGTAGAAGTGCCCACCGCCCACGGCCACAGACCACACACCTGTTGAGTGGTCCCTCTCCATCTCGCCGGTGTCTCCACCCATCCGACCTGACCGCCGCCAACAGCGGGATACCCGTACCGGCCAGGCTTTTTCGAACGTGAAAGCGACATAGAGAACTCCTTACAGTGAGGGAACTGTGGCGTGATCAGGCAGAACGATCCCCACCGGCAAAGTCGCGTAAAAAGACGTCGCCTGGGAGCCAGTCATGACTCTCAGATCAACACGCGCTTCGCCAGATCGCGCTGCCATCGTGGTCGTAGCGTCCTCTAGTTCGGCCTGTGTAGCGGTGGTGGCCGTGGCCAAGATGCTAAACGAGGTGATGCCCGCACCAGCGGCTTCTTCGGCTGCTGATTGCTCGGCTGCAGCTAGATCGCGCAGGTCACGAGAGGACGGCCGTGCTTTCTTATTGATGTTGAACTGAGCGTCCCGTTTATCCGCCTCGACAAGCCGCGCAGCTTGGCCAGGGCTGTAGGGGTGGTACACCAACGAGACGCGCTTACGCAACAGGTCAGGATCTGGATCAGCCAACCGGGCAAACGTGGTAGCAAAAACGTTGCCTCTTGGCGCTTCAACCATGCCCCACGAACGAGACCAGGCCCGATCATGCTGGTAAGAATCCCAGTGCTCTATAGCTGAGACAGGCCCGATGTCATCCCACGCCCAACCCTTTTGGGGAGGCTGCACCTCAGATACCGGGTCAAGGGACGATCGCAGCTGGTACATGATCTCGGCGGCCGACATCGGCTGAATACCAACAGCACCGGTGCCGACCAACGCTGCCTGCATATGCGGCAACCGGGCCATGAGTTCTGTTGCCACAGCATCATCATTCCAGCGCCTACCCAACGGTGGGCGAAACGTCAGCGTCACGAAAAACTTCACCTGTGCCGCCCCAGCCGAGTAGGTATCAGCAATTTGCTCCATCACCTCTTGAGCCAGGCTAGGAGCTTCAGGTTTGAGCGTGGAGAAAATCTCTGAACGCAACTTTGTACCCGGATCTGGCGCGGTCTCAATAGTCACTTGCGCCTGGACTAGCCAAAACTGACGAGTCAGAGATGACAACCAGGCAGCCATGCGACTCACCCGTGAGTCAATGACGTCGGTATCGACCAGGTCAGTGCCCTCAGAATGGGCCGCAAAAGTGATGGAGTAATCGCGGGTGCTGGGGATGGCCACGATTCCCACATCAGAGCCCCGCCCATCTTCAGCTGTGATGATGTGGGATGTAGCCAGTGTCCCTGGTAGCCGGTAGGTGCCCACTACCCGAGAGGCAATGCCAGCTATATAGATATGGCGGCGACGTCGTTTCTGACGCCACCATGCCAATCGCGCGGCCACCGCGTGTGCTCCGGTGCGGCCGCGAATACGAATCGCCAGCGGAGCCAGCACCGCCACCCCCAGCAACAGCAGGATCAGCGCAGCCAGGCGCGAAAACATCATTGCCAGGAGCGCGGCCGCCACCACAGCGAATCCGATACCCGAGGTGACCGGTCCCAGCCCAAAAAGCCCGGCCTTCTTGCCCGCACGCCACTGGCCATAGGTGCGTTGATCAACCGTTGCAAGACCTTGTTGTTTCGATGCCACTAGCGTTCACCTCCCTTACTCTCATCGGCTCCCGACGGCGCGTCGTCGACCACCTGGTTGATTGCCCTGTGAGCTGATTGAGCTGACCCGATAGCAGCACTTGCCTGTGTGGCCGCGCCAGAGGCGGAACCGGAACCACCAGGCCTATGGGGAGCCTTCGTCGCCGACGCGGCACCTTTAGAACCGTCGCTTCCAGTTGCACCGGTTCGAGCCGATGCCGATTGCGTCGTTCGCGACCCACTTGCAGAACTGCCCTTCCCCGAAACACCACCGGAGGAGCCACTGGCCGATGCTCCGCGAGCAGCCGCGCCACCGCCACGCATCGCCCCGGCTTGGATTGCGCCGGTAGCCAACATTCCGGCAGCGGCCACACCGCCGCCTGAGCCACCACCAGAGGATGACGCCGCAGCCACCGCCGGGGTGACCAGACGCATCAACGCAGGAAGCGCAACCAGAGCCAGAATCATCATTGACACCAAGGTCATCAACCCGAAGATGCCTTCAAGTTCGTCATCATCTAGCAGGAAAAACGCGGCAGCCCAAATGGTTGCCGCCGTTGGTTTGTACAACACCAACGCGATCAGCCACGCAAAGTATTTTTGCCGCATCGCGCGGCCACCTTCTGTCAGACCTGCGGCAGCGGCCACCGGCAACAGGCCAACGATGAGTACCAACGCCGCTGCCCTAGCCGCCATGATCACGAATTGAAACAACGAGGCCAGCAGTCCAAAAAACAGCACAAAAACCGCTAGAACTGTCCAGCCACCATGCTCGGAATCGTCATCGTCATCCATCACCGATTCGGTGGTGTCGACAACGTTTTGTCCCAATCGCTGGCCCAGATCATCCTCGTCGTCATCGTCACCGCCATCGTTGACAGACGTTTGGTCAATAATCCAGCTCGCATAGCCATCGCCCAGACGCAAAAGCAGCTCTACCACTCCTACGCCTACAGCCATAACCAGCACGAACACCATGAACCCTTTTGCGGTGTCGGCGAAACTTTTGCTGTCACGGCTCAAAACCATCCGAATGCCGACGAACAACAGTGAGCCAACCGCTACCGTTCCCACCAGCCACAACGTGTGTTGCTGGAGCTGACCAATTGCACCGCTAGCGGTTACACAAGCCTCATCACTGGGGTTGCGACAGTCCGATACGGACATCTCGGTGGCATCCATCCACCACGTGATGGTTTCGGCGACAAGGTTTGCCATTGAATCCCCAAGCGAGAGACCCAAGTTGCGGAAGAACTCACCGACTTCTGTATTCGCGCCCAGAACCCATCCGCCTGCTCCCGCAGCCGCTACACACAAAATGATCCACGGACCCACACACCGCCAGCGGCGAACGCTTTCCCACTGAGCCGCAACCTCTTCTAGCCGTTGCTGGTCAGGTGCGTTCACCATGATGGCCCCCACGGCACCACCGCATCCTGGTCAGCGGTGGGAACTTGCCGCATCATTGCCGTCCAGTCACCGCGCGGTGGAGCCTCCATCCGCCAGTCTCCCTCGATCCAGCGCACCGTGGTAAGAACCGAATACCAGCCACCGCTGCGGTTATCGAGGACAACCTCGATGACCGCTTCATCAGGGGAGTAGGAGCGGTAAACAAATCCGGCCAGGGCCGCAAGATCTCCAGCGGTCAACTCAACATCAACCGCCTGCTCCTCCATCAATTCCAGCAATGCGTCCCGCTCAGGGCTGTCTATGAACTGGTGCTCGATAGTGGCTCGCCACATTTCCTCTGGCCCATATCCACCAGCTCGCGACGACAGATGCACCGCCGCCATCAGCGCGCCCTCAGGGCTTCGCTCGAACTGAGAAGCAGTAAATCCGTCATCCACAGCAGGCCCATACACAGAGGAGAACGGCAGCGTGATGCTGCCGACCAGCTGCCAATCAATCTCTTGCGGACCTTCAAGAAGCGGCTCACCCTCCACGGCAACAGCATCCTCATTACCGGGCAAATAACCCTCAACAGGTACTTCCGCAGAACCCGCCGGTGGATCTTCCTCACCACCGGACCCAACGACCACGAACACGCCCCCAATGAGCGCTATAGCTACCACCAGCGCTGAGGCGATGAACGACTTCTGCGCCCACACCCGAGGCGCGCCGGAGGTTTGACCATCATTTGACTCACGCACGTTCACGTTCATCACGACCCAGTCAAGACGCTGATGAAGGTCGCCGCACTACCAAAAATTATGCAGCCAGCGACCCACCAACCCAGACCGCCCAGGTCCACGCCCTGCCCCTGCTGGCGTGACATCACGATTCGTGCTACATGGACGAGCAAACCGATGAACAGCAACCCGGTGAGAATCCATGCCCCCCACTCGGTAATGAGGAGAAATCGGTCAGCGCCCGGAGGGGCCGTACCCGCACCGGGATCAGGTATTTGGGCAAGGAAATCCACCATCATGAGGGGACCTTTCGTGAAAAGAATCGAGGTAAGAAGAAGTAAAAAGAGGAACGTGGCGCTAAACCACAGCGGCAACGACTGCTCCGGCCGAACCGATCAACACGCAGCCGAAGGCGATAATCCCTAGTTCACGCAGATTGACCTGCGCATCCTGGCGGTGTGCCGTAGCGATACGTCCTACCGTGGCCAACAGCCCCAACAAGGCACAGACAATTGCTACCCAGGCCAGCCACGACAACAACGTATTGACCTCAGAGGCGAACTCTTCAGGCATATGCACTCATGTTGCCAAGGGCAGCCGGGGAAGGCACCAACGTGGATAGTTCATCGGCAAGCGCGGTGTAGGCCGGAGGTGGAACATCAATCGCGTCCACATCAGCGCGCAACGCATCAACCCACGGCAGTTGCCACACCCGCATAGATTGAGACCAAACCTGGATACGGTCGGCCACGATGCGCGGAGGTTTACGGCCGCAATCGGCGACCACTGCCACACCCAACACAGGTGGCGCGCCATAGGCAGGATCTTGGCTCTGGCCAATCACACGGGCAGCACTTGCCGTGCCAGAGGAATGAGACCGACATACCAACACCAAACCCGGCTGAGCTTCCGCCCAATCCAGATGTCCAATGTGGGTGCCGCAATCGCGGCCGATGCCTGTCAGCGTTGCAAGCGTCGTCACGCCGGAACCACCATGACAGCCCAGCCACCACACGTCACGCACCGGTTCAGTGGCAGCGCGAAGCAGCTGATTTTTGTCATGGTTCTCAGGCATTGACGGCAACGGTGGGGGAGTTGCAGTCACGTGAAAACCTTTCTTTGTCGGGTATACGACAACACTGATACGTCATGACTGCAACACGGATAGCGATGGTGAACACGTTAAGTTCCCACTACGGAACATCTTGTGATCAGCGGCTTTAGTTCCTCAAACTGGACTAAATGCCACATAATGCCCGTCGCTGATTGGCTATAGAAAACATCCGAAAGTATGAGTAGTACTCATACTTTCGGATGATGATTTAGAGTGGAGCGCCAACATCCTCATGCCACGCCACCGGGTCGATCGCAGTGGCATTTGCGACGCGGCCAGAAGGCGACACATTCTGGTGAACCTCATAATGCAGGTGTGGGGCCGAGGAATCTCCGGAGTTACCGACATAGCCAATGACCTGGCCAGCCGTTACCCACTCGCCCTCAGAGACCAGCGGCTGCGACTGCATATGGCAATAGCGCGTTGCCATGCCATCCCAGACCGCGTCCTCAGGGATGAGGTAGTGATCATGGTCAATCACCACCATCCAGCCACACCCTGAAAACTCACGACTGCCTTCACCACACCCTTGGGGCGTGTTGCATTCAGAAGTGCGCACCACACCCGTAGCTGCTGCGACGATCGGGATGTGGCGTTCCGCGCCCAAGTCGACCCCAAAATGCTGGCCGCCCCGGGTGCCGAAACCATCCCATAGTGGGGCATCAACCGGGGCAACCCAACCGGAGGCTCCCACTGAAGGCGGCGAGTACTCATAGGCACACATCGCCCAGGACTCCAGCCCAGTCAGCTCCGCGATCAGAATGTCAGCCTCTTCGGCCCAATGCTCATACGCATCGGGATAGGCAGACACCTGAACCGCCTGCGCCGCTTCGGCAACTGACATCGACTCCCAGCCCTCGACATCCAACAGAGCCGTGTAAAACTTCTGCGCCGAGGTTGCCGCGTCCATCAATTCGGCAACTGAACCCCAACCCATACTGGGACGTTGCTGAAACAACCCCACCGAGTCATGATCTGAACCCACCCGATCATGCGGCAAATCCAACGACTCAGGAACATCCTCATTCGCATACATCTCCAGCCGCGATTCCTGCAAAGCCGTCGCCAACGCAATTTGCCACGCAAACGGGGTCATCCCCTGCTCAATGCCCTGGAAAATGATGGTCTCAGCGTGATCGACCTGGTGCGGACCCCACGGCCCCACCACTGACTCCCGATCCCGATCCGCGCCCGGCCGAATCTGGCAAACATCCGTACTGGAGAGGAAAAACATCAATGGCACCACAACGGCCACGCCCAACCCCGCCAAGACAGTCATAACCACGGCCAAAATCACGGGCAAACGATAATTAGCCTGCTCACTAGTCATGGAACCGCCAATCACCCAGATTGGTGCCATGCACCAACCAACGGCCATCAACGGCCACCAGCTCAACAACAAGCAACTTCTCATTCGTCGCGACTGACCACCACTGCCGTGCCTCGCCTGCCTCCTGCCCAGCAGGAGGATCGGTCAGCTTCGCATCCCCTTCGACACTGTCAAACGGGATAAGGGCCGGATCAGTGTGTGAATACAGATCCGCTAGATACTCCGTACACCACTGGCTGACATCCTCATGCCACGATCCCGCGTCTCGGTCACCAGCCCCAAGAGCGGCAGCAAACGCCTCAACAACACCAGCCCCTTCATCTATCGGTGGGGCCTCCTCAGTACTGGGATCGGAATGGTCATGATCGTGATCCCCATGCAGGCTAGGACCCTCAGACGTCGCCGATGCGGTCGGAACTTCCCGGACATCAGAATCAAACGAGCCCGACGAACATCCACTGAGAACCACAACGACCAACAACGCGAAACAACTTCGTACAGTGATCATGAAGCGACACTCTACTGCCGCCATGCTCAAACCGCGAACCGGTAACCGTCCAATTTGGGCATCTGAATGAGGCCAAGCGAACCACCCAGAATGCGTGTCATGCGCCCCTAGCAGCCACTAGAGGCGCGAGGATGAGTTCATGGCATCCACACCCACACGAAGTGCGGCCGCCTGTGCGGCCGCTGAGGTCCTGGCGGCCACCGCTGACATTGACCGGGGCCGCGTTGAGGCCAGGGCAGACCGCGCGGCCGCGTTGAGCCGCCTAGCTAGTGCCCTCCGGGTCGAGCCGATCCATGCCGACCAGGCGGTCACCGCCGCTGTGTTGGTAGCCGTTGGGGCCGCAGCTGAGGCAGATCTCGACGCACGCGGATAGCCACTGACCAGAAACTCTATAAGCTGCACATATTTTCGTACTCATTTATTGATAATGGCGTAAACCTGCGATACGCTGGACTTAATAACGGAGTACGAAAATATTACGAGGTGAGAGATTATGAGCCCTAGGGTTGGACCAGGACGCCCCACCATCGGCCCGCGCATTCAAGCCAAAGTGTCCCCAGAACTCAGCGCGGCCATTGATACTTACGCGGCCGCCCAGGGCCTTTCTGTATCCGAGGCCATCCGCGCCCTACTGACAGCGGGTCTAGCCAGTAATCAGTCGCCTACCGACGAGGATTTGTACGCACTGTTTCCTGAGGCAGATACAGAAAACCTGTGGGATCTGGTCGAGGCTGAAGCCAAAATGGACCTCTCCGGAGAGTACTGCTACAACGGTCTGGTCTGGGCACACGGCACCTGCCAGCTGCGCGGACGGTGGGCCTACTGGAGTGAACAACCTGGCACCCAGCCCTACACCCTCACCGCCTCGCGAGAAGAAGCCGTGCAGCTATACCGCCGAGCTGTCATTGATGCCTCCACGATGTGGCAGCCCCAGCTGGGCGAGACAATGTGGATGGACTGCATTGATGAGGACATTGTCGAACAGCTAGCCCACCAGCGGATCATCCCGCTCGGCACCATTAGCTATACCGCTGCGACCGAAGCCGCAGACCAGACCTAGACAAGAGACGGGGCGGCGTGTGCGCGCCGCCCCATACACAACATCGAATTGGAGCAACATTGTGAACACTCAGACTAGTCAGTCGGCCCAGTTGCCAAAGACGATCCCTACGGACCCGGTCGAACTGGCCGCGCTCATTGCGGTACATCCGCTGAACTCAACCGGTGATGACCTGTTGAACCGCCTGATCACCCAGGAGGGCCGCGCTAAGGCTTATCGCTACTTGGGCTCGGCCATTGATTACGCAGAATACGAGGCCACCGCCGAGGGCCTGGACGCAGTGCGCGCAGCCCTGGACGATGGAGATGCCGAAGCAGTCGCGGCGGCGGTCGCTACGGTGCGCGCCGGACTTTCCCCGCAATACGCCCCAGCCTGGACAGAAGCCGAAGAAAACCTATACGCCCTCGTCGACGTCGACGTTGACGAGGGCAAGGCCCTGGCCGAGGCCTTCACCACGGTGCGCGCCCTACTGGCTGACCTGGAGGACGAATAATGCTAGACGATGAAAGTCCGCGCGTGGACGCGCCTGAGTTGGAGCGGCTGGCCGCCAACCTGCGGGAGATCAGTGCGAACCTGGAAGCCTACATCCAGGACCGTGCTGAGGCCATCGCTGCACCGCGAATTGCCAAGGCCGAGGCCGAGATTGAGCGTCTGCACACCGAACATAAGCGCAACGTCGCCAGTTGCGAACAACGGTACGCCGATATGCAAGGCGAAGTACAGCGGCAGTTCACCGCGTTGGAACGCCAAGTCGCCCAGGGCGGCTTTCTAGCCCAGTTTCTCCCCGCAAACGTGTGGAGTGCCGCAGGGATCACCAGATACGAAAAGTCGCAGTTGCGGCCGAGCTGGGTCAACCACGTCATGCAATGCGCTGATGAGGCCGGTCTCAGCCTCGACACCGAACGCCAACAACGAGAAGGAGCCCCCAGTGACCGACCACCTCAACAACGCCGAAGAACGTCTCGTTGACGAACTCGTGCAGATTACCGACATGGCCTCCCGGGTCTTGGTCGCCGCCGAGCCCGGCTCCAGCTACTGGTCGGTCGGTGAGGAATCAGAATCGAGATCCAGTGTGCAACTTTGTTGCTGCCGCCCCAGCCGCTTCGCGGCCGGGTTGCCCTCGAAAACCCCTACCGCACCACCATTGTGGGAGGAGGTTATCACTGCCGCTCACACATCCCCTCATGCTGAAATCTGTCAATCAATGACGGTCAAGATTCCCGATGCTTGACACCGCAAAGAACTCCGACAGATCTCCACGTCGGACTGTCAATATAGACGTGTAGGAAATCCAACTGTCAAGGAACCTCGAATTGTCAGCCAGATTCCCTACACTCTCAGGTATGCGAGTAGGATATGCGCGGGTCTCCACCCGCGAGCAGAACCTTGAGAGTCAACGCCAGTTGCTCGAAGCGGCCGGATGTGAGGAAATCTTCATCGACCACGGCGTCTCCGGCAAGGAAGCCCACCGGCCCGAACTGGACAAGGCCCTCGCCTTCGTCCGGCGCGGCGATGTCCTTGTCATCACCCGCCTGTCACGCCTGTTCCGATCACTCAAAGACCTCATCGCGACGGTCGAAGAACTTGAAGACCGTGGCGTCGACCTTGTCGTCACCCAGCAACCGATCGACACCACCACCTCGGCCGGGCGGCTCATGTTCAACATAGTCGGCGCCTTCGACCAATTCCAGCGTGAACTCATAAGCGAGAACACCCGCGAGGGCTTGGACGCCACCGACAAACGTGGCCGAGGTGGTGGCAGGCCAGCGAAGCTGAGTCTGCGGCAGGTCGCCGAGATCTGCGCCAAGATCGATGAGCGCGACGACGCCGGGAAACCAGTCTGGAACATCTCGGCCCTCGCCCGGCACTACAAGGTCTCCCGCCCCACCATTTACAAGGTCATCGATGACCGCGAGACCCTAGCGGTGCGTATCGGCGGCGTGGCCGCAAGGAAGGAAGCCACCACAACAGACGGACCAGCATAAACGCACTACCTTGCGGCCCACAGTATGTTTCTTACCGGCACCCCAGATAGTCACTCATGGCACCGAGTTTACGGATACCCCGATCACTGAGAAACCAATTCAAGGAGCACCCCCCGTGGCCGAATACATCGAGCAATGGATGTATGACATCACCGCCGTCAACGATCTGCCCTACCCCACTGAACTCGACGCCCCACCATGCATCGCTCGCGGCATCACCGGCTTTGGCCGCACCTGGCGACAAATACGCCCACGACCCCAACCACGTGATTGTTGCTGGTACCACGGCGGCTCCTGGCAAGAAGCCTTCGGCCATGCCATCGAAATTATCAAGATTGCCTCTGGCCAAACAGAAAATGAGATTCGAGTCTTCAGCGGCGAAACCCTCAAGCCGATAAGTATCCCGGACCCCGACGAAGTCGAAGATCTCCTGGAATACCGGCAACTCTCAGGGTGGTTGAGCGAATCCGTTACCAGCCTTCTATCCACCGATGAACCTATCAACATCGGTGGACTTGCCGAACTAAAACACGGAGACCTCTTCTACATCGGAGGCCGCCACCGTGCAATGGCCATGATCCAACAAGGCACCCGAGCAACCATCACCATGCGCCTAGAACTATTCGACCCTGAAACCGGCGAACTCATCTTCGACTAACCACGACAACCAAACCAGGATGTCTCACAAAGGAAAGGGCCTATACGGGCTTAGGTTCAGCGGCCTGGCGTGGTTGTAGGTCGAGGTGGCCTTCGGTAGTGAGGGCGACAGTCATGTCGTGGAGGTTAGGGAAGCCCCAATTGCTCCAACGGTGGTAGGCCGCTATGACCTCATCCCACACGTTGAGGTCACCGCGCAGGAGATCGTGCTCGGCTAGCAACCTGGTGCCATCCACATGAGCAAAGGCTGACCGATTGGGGCCAAGGCGTAGGTGGGTCAGGTTGGGTGCCAACAGGCTAAGGATGACCTGGAATGCCTCAGAGTGGATCTGTGTGGGGATCTGCTCGGTGTAGCTGCGGAGAGAGGTGAGAGCGGTGGTGTCAATACGTAGGCCGGGGTCGGCCGCATTGGCCGCGTCACGGGCGAACATGAACGCAGAGTACCCCGCGACGAAGTGCCCGGTCGCAGTCCTGTCACTAGATACTTCGAGACGGGCGAGGGCGTAGCCGATGTTGAGGACCATGATTGCTCCGGGCTTGCACTGTCTGATCCACTCAGGTGGGACGGTACGGACCCCGCAGGTGGCAATGAGACGGTCCCAGGGGCCACCAATCTGCGCGGTACGGCCGTCGCCTGCTGCTAGGCGCGGCTGGTAACCCTCGCTCTTGAGTCGTTCTCGGGCAGTTTCTACCACCTCAGGGTCAATGTCCACACTGAATACATTCGTGTCGCCGACCAGATGGCATAGCAAAGCGGCGTTGTAGCCGGTGCCAGTGCCAATCTCCAGCACCTGATGTCCGGGCGCGGCATCTATGGCGTCGAGCATCCGGGCCATGACGGTCGGTTGGGACGACGAGGAGACCGCGACACCGTGTTTATCGAGGTGGGTGACCAGGGAGTTGTCTTCGTACACTGCCTTCAACCATGCCTCGTTCGCATCATGGTCATCCGAATGAGTCAGGCAGGAACGTACGCCGTCAGCGGCGCGAACCCAGAACTTAGGGGCGAAGGCCTCCCTGCGGATAGCTGCGAATGCAGCATAGACGCTCTCGGAGCTGATCGCGCCGGAGTCACGGAGGATTGTGGCGAGGTGTTGAGGGGTCATGCGGTCGGTTTCCCTTCGGCCAGGCGGCGAGCGATAGCCGCCGCGATTGGTGCTTTTGTGTGCTGTTCGACGAATCCCCATTGCCCGTTGATATTGGCTTCAAACAAGAACCAGGCATTTGAAGGACTCACGGCGAAGTCGAACGTTGAAAACTCCAGCTCAAATCTGTTCATGAATGTTCGAACTGCGGCGGTGATCTGAGCGGGGACCTCGATACGGCTCCAGGACAGGGCATCATAGTCAACCCTCCAGTCCAACCTGGTCTCCTCACTCCCAGCATCGATCCGGGCAGCGAACAACTCGGTGCCAACCACGGTCAGCCGAACCTCGAACGCTTTCGGGATCTCATGCTGGAACTGATGGAGAGTGTAGGTGATCGACTCGGCTTTTTCAGTGACCGCGGCCTGGTCTAGGCGCGTCGTGTAGATGGCAGCGCCCTGGACGCGCGGGGAGCCCGACAACGTCTTGTAGATGATCGTCTCAGCGGTAGACGCGAACTCAATAGCCGAGTCAGGAACGTTGGTGACCAGAGTGGTGGGGACATCGAACCCGCACGCAGCGGCGGTAGCCAGTTGCACGGGCTTGTTAGAGGCCCACATCGCCAAACGCGGGTGGTTGATCCACAACCGGTCCAGACTCATGAGTACCCCTCCGAACCCGGCACGAACTTCCTCGGCAGCCCATGCCACCTCGGCCGGTTCCATCCCTTCGGGGCCTGTCCAGGCAGTTGGCCTGCGGTAGTACACCGAGCGGATGTCGGCTAGGTCCACTGTGCGGGAGCCGACTCGCAAGTAGCCCTCCCATACGGTGCCGGTAAATGAAGCGTCGAGGTCAGTGCCAGAGCCAATATCGGCGGGGTCAACGCGAAACACAGGAACGTCAAGCTGATCCAGGGCCACGACGACAAGGTCAGCAGTGATATCGCTGTGATGGGTCAAGACAAGTACGGTCACGGAAAACCTCCAAGTGGGAGAAACATGGTGCCCGAACAATCCAGAGATCGGGCACCACAACGTTTAGATTTCTTATGCCTCGCGGTCGGGCCAGGTCTGGGAATCTTCGCGGGTTTCCCACGGGGTGCGCTCAGAGGTCGACAGCGCCAACGGGGCACCATCCAGAATGGTCACCTGCTGGGTGGGGTCGTAGACCCCAGCGAGCCCTTCGGCCATAGAAATCGAGGTTGACTGCAGAGCACCGAACGACATCGGCGCGGCTAGGGCCGAGCTAACACCGACTCCGGGAGCCGTAGCGGCGAAGGCCGACTTCTCAAACATGATGATCCTCCTACAAGGGAACGTGAATTTGAATTGCGGCTGGGAAACGCTCGCCGCTGCTCCAGCACATCGCGGTTGAACCGCCACTTCAAGTGACCTGGCAGTGTCAGCAATCCGATTGCGGAATCCGCAAGATCCGCGAAATGTGGGTGCATGGTAGACATGAGCGCTCGTCAGATTAATGAGCACATCGGTCGGGCGGTGCGCGTTGCTCGTTCTCGGGCCAACCTCACCCTTGACGCGGCTGGAGCGAAATGCGGTTTCAGCGCCTCGGTTTTGTCCCGTTTGGAACGCGGACTTCAGTTTTGGACGGTAGCCGATCTGCGCATTGTTGTAGACCGACTGGGCGTCCCAGCCTGCGAAGTTGGTCTCGTCGACGAGGATGGCTTGGGCGAGGCAGTGACATCTCCTGAGAAAGTGGGGCATGATGACACGATGAGACGGCGAGTCCTCCTATATAGATCAGCGGCATTTCTTGGTGCTGCGCTGATCCCTGCGACACCGGTTGACCAGATATTGCACCAAATGCCCAAGGTCGAGGCCCCCAGATTGCCCAACCTCGCTGTCCGTATCCAAGCCGCTGAGGAGCAGCTGAGGGCCATGCATGTGCCACTACTTCAACGCGCCCTTGCCCAGCTTCTCCCCACCGCCCACGCGGCCTACAAGTCCGCATCGACCACCACCGCCGCCGAAGCCGCAGAGCTCCTGGCCCGCACTTATATTGTTGCCGCACAGGTTCTTTACCGCTCCTCAAAGGATGCGTCGGCTGCCGTGGCAGCTGACCGCGCAGTGCGTTACGCCAGCGAAGGCCACGATCCAGTCACCGCCGCCGAGGCCGGACGAATCGTCGGCATCGTGCTTCGCCGCCTGGCCGACCCGACTGCCATTGAAGTCTTGACCCGCACGGCTGACTCACTCATCGAACACACTGGCCTGGCCGCTCCGGCACCATCGGCCACTTACGCAAACATCTTGTGTACCGCCGCCTACACTGCCGCTTCTCAGGACGACTACAACAGCGCGTGGGAATACTTCCGTGTGGCTGCCGCAGCCCACCAACCTGCGGCAGCCATGAGTACTGCCGACCTAGCCGTCTACCGCATCTCCATTGCCCGTGCCGCTGGAGACTACGGGGCCACTCTCGCCCATGCCCGCGCAATCGACCCCGCCACTATTCCCACCCAACACGCTCAGGGGCGATACTGGCAGGACATAGCCCTAGCATCGTGGAATAAGGCCGACGTGCCCACCACCATCCACGCCCTTGAACAGCTCAATGAAGTGGCTTCCCAGCAGCTACTCGACCGACCCTGGGCACACCAACTCGTCGAAGACATCCTCCACACCACCACCGGAGGCAGATCCACCTCGATCCGCGCGATTAAGTCTCGGCAGAAAGTAGCCCGTTCTGACTAGAATTCGCTCAGCGCGGGTGCGGGGCGAACTGGCCACTGGTCGTTGAAGGTCGTTTCCATAAGGGACATCACGGCCGAATTTTTTGTTGTAGTTGATGTTGTCACGCTTTACCATTCAGGGTTGTGCCATTTGCCTGATCCGCGACCGTGTATCCAGGCGAGACCACCGGGATCGAGTTGACGTTTGGCGCGGGTAACGGCGACGTAGGCGAGCATCGCATCAGCGCGACGAATCGCGCCAGGGCTACCATCGTCGCCGACTTTAGGTTCGGTGAAGTCGTGCGCGATCCCAACCGAGCCCCATTCGCGCCCCTTCGCTTTGTGCGCGGTAGAGATGACCAGGGAAGCGTGGCGCTCATCGGTGAGGGCTGTGGCAGCGGAAATGATCTCGCGGGAACCAACATTGTCGATTAGTTTGACCAGAGTGGCGAGGTCGGATGCCTCGGCGTTGTGCTCCGCGTACTCCTGGACTTCCTCCCAGGAGTTAAAAGCCACCAATTCCGGGTGCGAGGTGGCCCGCCCAGATTGGAGGTCTAGGGATGCCTCGGCCAGACGTTTGATCGAGGCGGCACCACCGACGAGGGCGACACGTGTGCCGGAGTCCATAGCGCGGATGGCTTCGGATAGGGCTTTACCGTTGGTGCGACACAGAATCGCATTGGGATTCGCCGTGGTGTCGATGGTGCTGGGGCCACCGGCACCAGTCAAGCGCAAAGGCGAGTCAAGTTCGGACAACCAGAGGTTAGCCTCATCGGCGATTGCCGGGCCAAAACGGAAGGACTCGGTCAGGTAGAGGCGGTGCTTGGCAGGCCACGTGGACATGGCATCGACCGCGCCTCTCCAATGGTAGATAGCCTGGCAAGCATCGCCTACGGCAACCAACTGGCCTTTTTGATCCTGGACGATTGAGGCCAACAGGGGATCAGCGTCCTGGGCCTCATCGAACAATAGGAAATCAAAATCGAGTTGCGGCCGGGACAATGCCCACATCTTCAAATAGTGATCGTGACTGAACCAAAAGACACCATCGATGTTGCGAATGTCGGCCCACATGAACTCGGCAGCAGGGACCACAGCCGCCGCGAGAGCAGCCTGGGCCGCCGGAGCGTCGATACCGGGCACATAGGGGACATGCCCCGCGTGCAGGTTTTTGTCCACTGATCGGCAGTAACGCAAAACAGTGTCCGAAACCAGCCGAGCGACAGCGCGCGCGTCCAGTCGAATCTCGCCAGCTACGAACGTACTGAGTCCAAGCCGCTCGGCGACTTGGTTGGCGGGTAGGCGTCGACCCCCCAGCCGGTGTTTGTAGGTAACGCCGACAGCAGCGTAGGCCATCGAATGAGCAGTGCGGCACTCAACAGTTTTCGGGAAACTTTTCCTCGCATCAGTAGCAATCGCCTTGTTAAACGCCAGGTAGAGACCGCGCTTGTCTGGTTGCAGTGTGGCAGCCATCTTCAGCGTAGAAGTTTTACCGGTGCCCGCCCCAGCCTCAATGATCAAGTTCTCGCCACTGGAGAACGCTTCAATGATCGCCGCTTGCTCCTGGGTTGGACGCAACCCAGCAACTTCGCCGAAATCACTGGCCCGCACAGCCTGTTGCTTCTCCGGCCGCGCTGCGACAGGCGCACTCTTGAGGCCATCAACACCAGCAGCCGGCTTTGGCAGGACGGGGTCAATCGCCACTGGATCGACTCCGAGCCCAAACAGATTCTCAGCCGAGGACACTAGGCGGGCGACCTGAGCCAGTTCCTGATCATCGATCGTTTCCAGATAGCGCTGGAACGAAAAAGCAGCAACAACTTTCCAGCGGGCTTCAAGGTCGCGCCGCCGCGCAACCGGATCAACGCCCTTGGCGCGGTGGGTCCGCTGACGGCACCGGGATGAGCAATATCGCTGCTGACGACCCGACGCCTGCAACCTAACTTTGAATGACTGGCCACATTGCTCGCAATCACGAAACCCGGGAGCACCAGCGGCAACAGTGGCATGAGTATCTATTTTTTTAGTCACATCAGGTATAGTAACAAAAAAATCCAAGTCAAACATCGACTACCTGCGGTGGTCCAACCTCGCCGTTGAGTAATGCTTGCGCCGTAGTACAAGACTGGACGTTCCTGCGCCAGTACCGGCGCGAGCAGGTCAGATTCGGTGTGTCGCTTCAGCTGTCCACGCTGCCTTGGCTCGGGTTCGTGCCTCAGGACGTGGCCACCGCGCCCGGCGCGGTGGTGTTCGCACAGGTCAGCTGGTGAAGTAGGCCAGCGTCAGCGCGATGATGATGACCGCAGCGCAGGCGATGACGAGGTTCCGCTGGCGCTTGAACGCCTTGGCGGCCGCAGACGCGGCGTCGTGCGTTGCCCAGGCCTCCTGTGTGAGGTCCTTCTGCGCCTCGAGGTCGGCCGTGCAGCCCTCATGGATCTCCATCGAGTCGAGCCGGGCGAGGGCAGCGTCGCGTTCGGCGATGAGCTCGCCGCGCTCGTCGACGAGGTGCTCGATCGACTCCAGTGCCATCTGGAGCACACCGACCGGCTGATCGGGCACGTCTAGGCCGCAGGCGGCGTGGGCGTGGTCGCGCCACCGGGTCAGGAACGGCGCTTCGAGGTCGGCTTCGGCGCTGCGGTAGGTCTCGAAGGCGCCGAACGGCAGGTAGGTCGTCCACTCCTCGCCGCAGGCGCACAGGACAATGACCTGCTCGATCTCCAGGTCTTCCTGAGGCGGCGCATACTCGACCTTGATCTTGTGGCGGTCGATCTCGTCGAGGTTACCTCCGGGGGACTGCTCGGGCTGCCCGTCGGCGGGTGCGGGGAGTCCGGCGCGGTAGTTCGCGTTCAGGGCCGCGAGGGTGTCGGCGGCAGGACCGGGGTGCTTGGCGCAGAGGGCGTCGAGCTCGTCCAGGGCACGGTGCCGGGCGGCGAGCTGTTCATCGGTCAGGTCCTTGCGGACGATGTCGGCAGGGTGATTGTCGGTGCCGTTCACGGAGCTACCCTTCTGTTGCTGATCTTGACCTTTGCTGGTCGGGATTGGTGTTCGGCGTCCCGGCCGATTCGACTCCTCGGCTGGGACGCTCCTGTTCAGACGGTCGGGGACTGCGATGTCGCTACTGTTTCGAGGGGCCGCGCTGACCGGGTGTCGAGATTGCTTTTTCTGGTGTCCAGCCTGTGCGGATGCGCTGTCGTAGTGTCTGCTCTGATACCACGCACCGGGCATCAACGGCCCAAGCCTTGAAGGTCTTGCGGTCTCCCCACGCGGTGATAGTGCGCAGGGTAGGAGGGCCGATGTGTTGTCCTGGCGGGTTCGGGCCGGGTTGGGACGGCGGCAGCGGGCACCCTTTGGGCACTGGAGGTAGGGCAGCCAATGCCTCGTCTACGTCGAATTCGGCGTATGGGCGGCTGAGCGCGAGGCGGTTGGTGGGGATTGTGACTCGGCGGAGGGGGTGTTCTCGGCCGAATACCGCCGCCCTGTGGATCACCTGGTTGACACTGCTGACAAGGAGGAGACGGTGCAAGGGCTTGCCGACCTTGGTGAGAGCGTCCAGCCACGGCCGGTAGCCGCGCTCCTCGGCGGCGCTGATCCACGCAGCGACGGCCGGGAGAATATCTACCTGTCGCAGGTAGGCGTGGCCCCGGTTGGGGCTGTCCCACTGGACTAGCCGCACATACCGGGGTTCGGTGGCGATGGAGTCCCACGCCAGGTCGAGCGGGTTGGGCGTGTCTGACCAGGAAGGCGCGCCTTCTTCAAGCGCAGTCTGGGTGCGGTCCCAGAACGCCCGCAGGAGCGGTTCTTCTTCCTCATCTCGGATTGGGTCTGGGGTCCACAGTTTGCCTCGATCCCAGGCAGAGGTGTAGGGCATCGCCCACATTGCCACACGGCATTCCTGGCAGGTTGGCATTCCTGGCTGGTTGTCCGGGGTGTCGTTCACGTGTGCTGCTGCTGGCCCTAGTGGCAACATGGATTTGTCCCAACGGTGGCTGGCGGCAGTGCCACATAGGTGGCAGGGCCAGGTTTCGTCGGTGCCGATGTCGGGGCCGAGGCGTTCGTGGAGCAGTGTGGCAGGGTCGCGTTTGCTGGTGGCGTGGGTGGCTGGGGAGTTGGGGAACCCCGCTTGGAGGGCGCATCGCCACGCCCAGCCGGGATTGTCTTTGGTGGCGTGTTTGGCGGTGGTGGCGTCGGCGCCGATGCGGGTGATCGCGGTGTTGAGGTCGTCTCTGGTGAGGGTTCGGGGGTGGGGTTTGTTGGTCATGTAGGTGATGGACCAGGCCCCGGCGCGTTGAAATGGTGATACGGTCAATTCCATGACCCTATCGTATCAAACTTAATTAAGTATTCTATGATGTTATAGGTAGGCAGAGAAAAGCCCCCACGGAGTTGCAGCTCCCGGAGGCACGGACCAAAGGGAGACACCCCAATGACCACCACCAACACTACCCTCACCGCAGACCAAATCAAGCCCCTCCTCATCGACGAAGACCTCTACTGGCGCGTGCACGACAACCCCGACGCCCCCTGCTTCTGCACCGACCACGCCTGGTCCATCCAATGGGGCCTCGACAACTACACCGCCGACGGTAGCGCCGCCAAATGTTTCCAATGCGACGGCGAAGGCGACATCGATTTCTACGGCTCTTGCCCAACCTGCGACGGCGAAGGCCACATCAAGGGCGAGAGCGGGTACTCCGCATGCGACTCAGCGCAAGAGCTGATCAACTACTTCTCGCACCGCAACATCGACGACGCCGACATGGCGGTAGTGATCTACACCGGCACCCACGACGGCACCGGCCCAGACGGTGAGTCCCTAGCTAGCCCGGACGGGGAGCGAACCTACTGGACCACCTACGCGGCCGTCGTCGAGGCGCTGAGCGCTCAGAAAACCGCCCAGTAGAAACAACGAAGCCGCAGCAGGAAGCGGCCCTCACTGACCGTGGGGGCCGCTCTTTTGTGCGCGCATGAGAAAAGCCCCGCCGTAGCGGGGCCCTGGACGAGATAGGGGTTGTATGCCGTTCATACAATAGTGTATGATGAAGATACACCACCGAGGAGGCGGGCATGCGATACAACACGTGGACCCAGACCAGCCAGACCTACCGCGCCTATCGTGAGGCATCAGCCCGCTGCGCGCGCCTCTTCGCCCCCGCCTCCATCACGACCGGGACCGTCACCCGTGAGACCGTCACCGAAACTCGCGGGCGGCGCGGCCACATCATCAAGCACTAAAACTCACCAAGGAGCATCATGTCCACGAACGTTTACGCCGAATGGTCCGACCGACTCACGGCCGCAGACGACGCCGTCGAAACCGCCAAGCGCCGCCGCGACCAGGTCATCACCGATGCCGTTGCCGCAGGAATGCCCCAAACCCGCATTGCAGATGCGCTCGGAATAAAAAACCGGATGCGCATCAATGCGCTTGTCCGCAATGAGCCGCCCGAACCGGTCTACATGGACGAGCTCATGGACGCGGCCACCGCTGCCGACGAGCGTGCGGCTGACTCCCAGCTCCCCGCTCACGTCCACATGCACCTAGACCTGGGCGAAGACCGGCTGGACTCCACACTAGAGCAATGGAAAGACCTGGTGCGGGTTTTTGACGTTGCGATCCCGCGAGCTGAGCGCCACGACCTCGGCATCCCCTGCCCGCTCGGAGTTTTCGCCGCCGTAACACTGCTAGGGCTCAGCCACGACCTAGGCGCTATTCACACGGAGTTGCCAGAGCCTACCAGCGTGCATTTTGACCACCGCCTAGCCGACCGCCGCAACGCGGTGTGGGAACGCGGCCTAGCGCTCACTCGCACCCTGCCAGCTCTATTGACCAGTATGGGACGCATCACCTACTAAAAGCCGTACACACGACACGAAAGGCAAACCATGAGCGCCATCACGATTATTGAATGCACAGATCCAGCCGAGCTGTACATGACCCAGCCCAGCGGCACCATCCAGCCGGTCTACCTGAAACTGGACCTGCGGGACGGCCAGATGTGGGCCATTGTGGATGCCCACTTGAGCCCTCGCCAGACCGAGGACGAGTACAACCGGTTTGTGCAGGTTTGGGGCATTCCGCTACTGACCGCCCAGGCAGCCAACGACCTCATGGAGACGCTGCGTCCCTACGCGGCGCGCATGGTATCAGACTGGACGACAATCAAGCCACAATCGGACCTGGTCGCCGAACTGGGGCCCGACGCCATAGCGGCACGCGAGGAGATCCACAATCTGTGTACGTCAGAGAATTTCAGCGGCCGCGACCTCGTCTATGAAGCTGACCTAGAGGCGGTCACCAATGGCTCGGAGGTCGAGGAATTCGGCATCACCCCCGACACCTCAAATGCTCGAATTGACGAGATTGCCAGCGAAATCACGACCGGGCTAGTCGATGCGTTTGAGTGCGGCCACGTCGTCGCCCCCGGACTCTCCCAATGCCTGCGGGAGCTCCGCGACGACCTTAGCCGAGAGGGCTAGTCATGACCTACACCAACACGCTCGAAGAGAAACAGCTCAAGTATGTCGACATGCTCATCAGCGATGGTCGGCAGGCCGTCCACGAGGCGCGCACGATGCCGCTGGAGGTTGTACCGGAATACGTTGGCCACGTCCAAAGTGCGGAGCGCTACCTAGCTAAATTCCTGGTGCTGTTTTCTCCAGCTACCAGGGAAAACGCAGGCGATTGGGCGCGGGCGGCGATCCGTGGCCACGCCACGATGGGCATCGCGCCCGGCGCGGACCGGGACACCTTCGACGCGGCGCTGACAGCGGCGGGGGTAGATCTTGAACGTCAAATCTGGGCACCGGGCCTCACGGACGCTGAGGCCAGCGTGGTCTACCCGATCCTGGGGAGGCCCGCACCAGAGCCGCTGGTCGACATCGACCAGCGCAAAGCGCAAGCGGACGCGGCCCAGCTTCAGGCGATGATTGAGCGCGCCGAAGACCCCGACGACTGGTAGACGACGAACGACGAAGAGCCCCGCCAGTGATGGCGGGGCAAGAACCAGCGAAAGGGTTAAAATGACCAACATCGAGACGTTGCGACACAAGGCAAAATACGCCGCGACCGAGGAGGACTCTGGGCTGAAATCTCGCCTCTCACCGGTAATCTACCGGGAACTGAAAGCCGCAGGCACGCCACTGGATTTCGAGACGATTTGTACTCGCGTTGGTGTCTATAAAGCAGAAGCCGCACAGGCGGGAATGGATCTCGACCATTTGCGCATGATCGTGATCATGACACTGGACATGCACACTGAGATCGGCACTCTCACTGAACACGATGGACAGTGGCAAATGGCTCGTTGATGCGACGAAGAGCCCCCGCCATCACTGGCGGGGGCTTGTCTTTGTAGGTTTCACTGCCGCCGGCACGCTGCCAGCTAGTAGGGTTCCTACAATCAACCATACCCTCATAGGGCTATGAGCAGGAATTCATCCTCATCTGCTGAAACAGCAGAGCGTTAGGATTCTGAACCCTCACAGGGTCATAAACGGGATGGGTTCTCTAGTAGATCTCCACGCCCGAACTTCGGAGCAGAGGATACCAGCTCTGACTGACAATTGCCTCCCTGTCAGAGTTGGTCATTCCCACAGCGGTCGCAACCGTGCTGCGGCAAGAATGCCGCCGATCTGGCGAGCGAAGTCCGGGTGATTGAAGAGGTCTACGACCTTAAATTTCGGCTGTTGCGAGGAGCCCTAAGGCTCCTCGCGGCTGCCGGAATCCTCGCGGCCATTGCCGCCGGGATAACACTGATCTAATAATCGGGTAGGGACCAGTGTTTCTCTGGTCCCTACCCGATCTCGAGGCCTATCTGCGCATTTCCAGAGTTCCTTATGGGCGTGAGCTAGTGTTCGTCATTGTAAACTTGGGCTACCTCATCCAAAAGCTGTTCGTGGCTATGCCGAGCCGCCTCCAAGCGCTGCCGCTCATCCTCATTGCCATCACCCTCAATGGCGAACGTTCTCTCCCAGGTTGCCAGAGCCTCACTGCGCCAGCTCAGCGCTTCTTCAACCTCGATGCGTGATGAATTCTCCAAACCAAGGTCCTTTATGTACGTCTCGGGAGTACGGACTGGGTGACGCAACAGATCCATTCTGGCCTTGGGCAGGGTGTCCCGGTGGTGCCGCTGCACAGTTTTCTCATTCATGCCCAACAACGGCGCAATGTCGCCCCAAGGCAGGCCTTCTGCACGAGCCTCAGCGATCACAGCGCTTTCGAGACGATTTGTCTCTTCGCGAAGCGCACGTAGGCCCTCCAGCCGCTCCTTCGAACCTTTCTGATTCCTAATGGCGTCCAGTTGGTGGCTCGCCGCCGCAGCGATATCTGTGGTACGGCACTTCAAAAGTTCAACATCCCCGTAGAACCTGCTGAAGTCCTCGCTCTTCTTCAAGTCTTCCCTGGTTGCTCGCTTGCCAGTCATAGCCAGACCCTCCCTCGAAAAACCTACATTTCTCAAAACATATCATATCTCAATGTTGCACTGTTCTCAATTTTAAGCTAATCTCAATATTGAGACACGATGAGGGTGTAGGGCACCCCCAGATGAAGGAGCAACGCTATGACGTACCACACACAAAATCTAGCCAACAACTTGCACTATTTCCACTTGGGATTGGACGAGCCGCTGCCCTGTGAGAAGTGCGAAACTCCGGTGCGCCAAGCCCGCGAACGGGGCCTGTCCTGGTCCCACCTAGCACCGCTGATGAACAGGTACAACTTGATTGATCGGCCCACCGCTGAGGCTGCGTGGCAGTGGTTTCAAGCCCGCACTTACACAGAGGACGTCTGTCCTCACCGCGCTTCGCGCCTGTGCAGCTGGAAATGCACCACTTGTGATCAGTGCATTGAGGATCTGGGACCCAGCACAGCGCCTCACCTGGGGGAAATAGGCCACACTGAGACGTGCGCACGTCACCAAGCTGACCTGCGCGCCTACCTGCCCAACAGCGGCTTCCGCCTAATTCCGGCCCAGGGAATGCGCCACCGTTTGGCGGCTGTACAGAAACTCTGCCAGACAGTAAACCCACGTTGTGAGGCGATCAAAGCCGCTCTCCGCGCAGTCAAAAACGTTGAGCAGGCTCTGACCGCTGCCGAAAACCACTACGGGGCACCACAATGGGTGGCCGCCAACAACAAGACCCACCTGGAAGGGCTACTGCGCATTGAGGTTCATCCCGACGATGCGGACGCTGTGCGCAACCTAGCCGACGCCCTGGCCGAGGACTGGATGTTTCGTGGAGTCTCCCACCACACTCGAAGCTGCCTTACCGCAGTCCAGCACAACCTGTTCGAAGATGCCGCTCGCGTTATCCCTGGTCTGGCCGCCATACTCACTCATGAACCCACCGGGAAACTCGAAGAACTCAACAAAATCTTCACCCACCACCGCAACAGGTCAAAACTGATTCTGACCCCAGCCCAAGGCCGCGCGCACAAACGGTGGCAACAAGCCATGCAACCCCACCTGAACAGCGAATACACCCACCACAGCTCTTAGGCAACATTCAAAACAAGTGGCGCGTCCTCTCATATGAGAGGACGCGCCACTTGTTGCGAGCGATGATAACTTTCTGCCCTACAGCCCCACTGTCTGTGAGGGCCGAATCGGCGGCCCTCACACTCCCCCGACTCGAAACCACCGGTTAGTGCCCGTGGTGGTTAGGCATAGGCCCATGTTGTTGATTTACGTGCTATCGCATAGACCTCGTCGACCTCTTCACTAGAGAGTATGGGACGCCTGCGAAGCCACAGAAATAGTCGAATCCATCGAGATGGAACCACTGCCACACCCAAAGGCCGACGCCACCACCAACCCCGCAGCCGGTTCTTATGGCCATGAATAACCACCAGAGGAATCACTGACACCGGTTGCCCGACCTTGGCCCGAAGTGCCGAACCCACCCGGTCGGCTTCCCGACGCGCTTTAACTGGATACGGCCGGTGATGTCCATGCACAAACACACCACCCCGGCCGAGGCTTACCAACTTGCCCGGGTGGTGTTTCGTGTTCACCGTGAACACACCATAGGGGCCAATCAGCAAATGATCGATATCGCCGGAGCGAAACCCCAGTTCCACCCCATGCAAAACCCGCCACCGACCGCGACTACGTTTCACTAGATGGTCAAGCTTGCGGCCTACCGCTACTTCCCCGGCAGCTCCGACTCGAAACGATCGGTCCCGGGTTCGCACACCGGCCAATCGCGCTACTAGCCGTACAAACCTGTTCGCCGGTTGAAGCTGTTTGGCACGTCGAGAAAGCCCCTCGCCAGGGGCTTGGCTGGCCAAATCTCGACTCCCTCGATCATCGTGGCCCCGCTGCCAGCGAGAACTGCGCCTACCGGTAGATGACGATTGAGAAGCGTACATCACCTAAGGCTATCGACATGCCCCAAACGAACAACCCTCACCGGGAGCAGGTGTTCCCCACCCCTAGCGAAAACCTCTAAGCCGGCACGCAGATCCATTGCACACATCCTACAAACACAACGGCCTTTACATCCCCTTCACTAGGTAAAGAATCCTACTATGAACAGGTAAAAGTTTTTGACAATTAATTGTCAAAAATGGTAGTATGGGAACCATGCACACCACGAAAGCTGGAGGTACCCGTGAATGACAGCACCGCCGCTCCCTCCGCCATCACAGTTCCCCTCATTACTGCTTTGCAGGGTGCGTGGGATGCCATACAGGCTCGCCATGACGACGTTCCACCTGTTGTCATCACGTTGGGTGCCGGTTCCCTAGACCGGGGTGGTTTGAAACTGGGCCACTTCGCGGCCGACCGGTGGCACCATGCCGCTACCGCGACCGATCTCTCAGAGGTTTTCATCGGGGGTGAGGGTTTGGAGCGCGGCAGCGATGAAGTGCTGGCAACGCTACTGCATGAAGCCGCCCATGTGGTCGCGAATGTTCGCGGCATCCAGGACACGAGCCGTCAGGGCCGTTGGCACAACAAGAAATTCAAGGCCCTCGCTGAAGAGCTGGGCTTGACCGTGACGAAGGACGACAAGCTTGGTTGGAGTCCTAGCCAGCTAGCTGAGGACGCCGCCACGGTTTACGCCGATACCCTCCAAAGCCTTAATGAGGCCTTGACCGTTTACCGCCGCGCTGAGATCCACGCTCAACCCGGCACCAAGGGAGCGACAAACACGGTTCAACCGGCGCTGTGTGGCTGCCCGAGGCGCATCCGGGTTGCCCCCAGTGTGCTGGAAGAGGCCCCGATTGTGTGTGGATCATGTGGCCAGGAATTCCAGCATGAAACGGCTGATGCGGGCACGTAATGATCCCTTGGTCACACGCGGGAACAACTATGCGATAGGGTAGGCAAAGACTTAGAAACAACGACGAAACGGCCCGGATAACCGGGCCGCCGTCTAATAAATATCCACCGAAGAGCTGCAGAAGTTTGGTCGCTTATCAGCTCTTCTTATAGATCCCCGAAGGGAAGCTTGTTTGCTACGCACCAGTGTAGCAGGCTCAGACCGTACCAGAGTAGGTACGGGACAGGAGAGCCCGCAGACGTCTAACTCACCCGCTCCAGGCAGCGAAAACATCGCTCTACAGCGGCTTGAGCCGCCATCTCGAATCTGTCGGATGGCTGACACTGTAGCTATTTCTCCGGCCGTGGCACCACCTGATCCGGGGCCGGGAACGTGGCTGGTTGACCACAAAACCAGGGCACGCCGCGCTCGCTCCCGTGCCCGGCAAATGGAAGCTCTCACCCGCACCACACAGCCCATCATTCGTCTAGCCGCCATCATTGCAAAGCTCGACATTGAGCTACCTCGACGGCGAGGTAAACGCCTAGAGATGCTCCTGGCCTACATGACCGTGCTCTCTGATTGGCGTTCCGGCCGTCGCAGCCGCCCCGGCCGCGACACCAGCGCCGCCCTGCTAGGCATCACGGCCGATCATGTGCGCAAACTGTGGCGACGCCTGGAGGCCCTGGAGCTCATCGAGCGCACCGCGACAGGCCAACACCTCGCACACGACGAGGTCAAACGACAGCCACGCGAGGAATACCACGTCGTTCAACGCTCCGAATGGACACTCCCGGCCCCGGAGGGCATCTACGCTGAGGATGTTCAGGCATCCCATATAGACCGCGCCCTCGCGGCCCTCGCGGCCGTCGCCGAACTTCTAGCGACACTTGACGATGGCCCGGCCGAAACGGTCGAGGTGACCGGCCACATGGTGGCCGCTTGGCGCAGCCTCATGAGCGAGCGCGCCAACCAGGAAAAAGACTCTTATTGCTGCCCCATCTATAGGTTTATCTCTTCTACTCTCCCCAGCCGTTCGCCCTCATCACTCCCGAAGGCGGCCTACGGCCGAACGTGGCAAGAAGCAGCGACAAAGGAAGGGCAGAAACGGCAGCGGCGGGCGAAACGCCGAGCTATGAACCCTCAGGCCCTGGAGTTGGCCCGTAGTCTGCGCAATGATTCACGACTCCCACAGCTCAAGAACGCCCCACTTCCTATCCTGGTCAACTCCCTAACGGCCCGCGCCAACGCCGGATGGACCGCTAGCGACGTTGTAAAAGCGGTTCAGCGGGCCGTGGAGGCGCGAAACTCTCGCTGGGGCTACTATGACCCGCCGATCAACCCGGATAAATCCATTGCCTGGCTATCACGCCTGCTGGGCGAGGTTGCCGACATTTACCCAGTGCAGCGGCCACCGCATGTGGTGGCCGAGGAAGCCGCTGAGGCTTCCCGTGCCCGCCAAGCGGCCCGGAGGACAGCCGCTCCCGCCGTTGTTCGCACGGCGGGAGATCGTCGCCGCGCTCGTATCCAGGTTCCGCGACGTCGCCGAGGCCACCGCACCACCCAAAACGAAATGTTCGATCAAACCGTGGCCGGACGCGCCCGTGTGGCCACTACTCCTCCCGTTGCGGCCCAATGGGCACCACCACAACCAACCGGCCCTCAATGTGCTCTCTGTGGACACTCAGGCCCCGACGTTGACCACCGGGCACTTCTGGGCCGAGGCAATGTGGAGGTGTGCTCAGGGTGCCACCACTGGCACACTCACCTAGCACGCCTGAACACCACCAGCCACCACACCGCTACGTAAAAACTTGGAGCGACAACGATGAACCTCACCGGATTCCGCGCCAAAGTCGATGGCGTTATCGCCCAGACCGAAACTGCCGCTATGCCAGAGGTCCGCCGCGAAATAGCTCAGATTGCTGTGAAGGCCGTCCGCGAGGGAACTAGTGCCCCAGGCAGGATGGAAATTCGACCAACTGGTCATGGGCTAACTGCGCGGGTCGACGCGCTCCACCTAGCCGCCGCCCTGACTGGAACCAATGCCGAAGCTACTAGCGCCGTTGTCTACGCCCTCACTGGACCTTCTCACGCCCTGGACTACGCGGCCGAACTCTACCGACTATTTGACACCCAGCTGACCTGGAGCGCGGACGCGCTCGGAGCCGACATCAACCCGCCCGAGGTGTTGGAGAATTTTCTCTCACAGGTGCTGAAAAATTGGGTGGCCCAGACCCGTTGTGAACTCGCCATATATCTACCCGCCGCTACTGAGCATCAATCTAATGAGGACACCATGAATACCGAAACGCAAACCCACTGGCACAGCATCATGCTGGAGCAGATCAGCCCACAGGGCGTACACCCGATGGTCAACCCGCCCGTTGACACCCGCGACCAGGCCCATGATGAAATCCAAACCAACCTCGACCGGCTAGCTACCAAAGACTCTCGGGCCGCTTCTGTGGCCAACCGGTGGCGACAGAACACCACACCCGCCCCCGGCCAAACTGAACCGCTCATAAATTGGGAAATTTTTGGGTGGACACTACTGGAATGTACCCAGGCCAACTGCCGCGACTCAGTGCAAGAACTCCTCGACACCATCGCCGCCAGGGTAACTAACTACACCGGTCTACCTTTCCACGTTCCCCAACTCCCAGCGGATTGGCCCAACGGAGCCACGAGCTAAAAACCCGCACGACGAAGTCGAGTTCTAACCCATTCGCCATTGCTCTCAATGAGCACAGAACACAAGGAGGAGACACAATGAGCCAATCACAAGTACAGGATCAGTGGCGGCAGCGCACCGAAGAAGTCCGCGCGGTTCTGCGATCGTTGGGCCGCAAGATTCCTGACTGTCTCGAAGGCGAGAGGGAGGATTGCGGTGGGACAGACCAGGAGCACCTGGCCAGTATGCTGGGCCTGGTACTAGCTGGGATCGAACACACCACGATGGACCTCAACGAGGCTACCGACGGTCAGGCACTCGCGCTAGTCATCCACGCCTATGAAAACGAACGAGACAACAACATTTCTTGTAACAGGAATCATCGCACCCAGCCAGGCGATACGCTCCACACCATCGCCCGAGCCGACTGTGGCTGTTCTCCTGTCGCAATTTATTGAGAGACCCGAGCGATATCGCGTAGGGCGGCCGCAACACCATGACTGGCAACCACGTCAGCGGCCGCCAACGTTTCCGGGTGACTATCAGGCATTGCCACTCCCAGGCCCACGGCCGCCAACATGGGCGCGTCTGTCTGCCCATCACCTATAGCGGCCACTGCGGACATGTCGAGACCCCGGTGCGCGGCTAGTTTCTCCAAGGCAATAGCTTTCGTCGCCCCCGCTGCGGTTGCTTCCGCATAGGACCCGCTGGAGCCAATCTCCCAAACGTTGACGTCTAGCCCAGCCGAGGCGACGAACTCAACCAGTGAGTGTGCGTTTGGATGATGGAGGCGCACCATATCCAATTCACACTCTGCCAACTGCCCGGCAGTAACTTCCTGAATTTTACGGCCCGGCCATTGCGGCAGTGGATAACCTGGCCCGGCAATCAACGTGTCCGCGATATCGCCGCCGACCCTCGCCCCCGGAAGGGCCTCATCGACGAGCGCCAGGAGTTCAGTCAAGTTTGGCCCCCGCAAGGCTGCCAGGTACTCCCAGGATTCTGCCCAGGACCGGCTGCCATGCGCGCACATCCACCCCGCCGTCGGTTCCAAGCCCAAGTGACCCACCCGGCCGACAGCCCTACCCGTGGCCACACACCAAGCCACCCCAGCCGCTTCCAAGTCCCCCAATGCCGAGGCCGTCGCAGGTGAGAGCACATCTTCACCATCTATGAGCGTGTCGTCCAAGTCAATTGCTACCAAACCCACCACGAGAACCCCCTCATTCGACCTCAACACCCTAAACCCTAAGAAGGGGCTGCCGCCCCGGCCGCTGCGCGGCCGGGTTGCCCTCGAAAACCCCTACCGCACCACCGTTGTGACTGACGTCAATAAACCCAGGCCACGAACTTGTCCAACGGTGGACAGCACTAGAGGCGATTCGCGCCGACGATGGTCCTACACCAGCACAACGAGAGGCTATCCATGATTGACCCCGGAACCACCAGTTACGTCTTTATCGCTCTATTCATCGGCCATATCATCGGCGACCTGATCACCCAAACGGACCACCAAGCCGCGAACAAAACCGCCCCCGGCCGCGAAGGCCGACGCGCCTGCCTTGCCCACGTCATCGGCTATGGACTCACCCAAACCGCAGTAACGGTCGCCCTGATCGCCCTCGCAGACGTTGATATTCACCCTGTCGCGTTGGTAGTTGGGCTAGCACTATCAATCCTGACTCATTACCCGCTTGACCGTGGCCCCGTACTCCCCTGGATTTCCCGCATCACCCGCGGCTCCAAATTCTGGTCCACACCCTCCGGCCGTTTGCTGACTGACCAAACCGCACACCTAACCATGATTACAATCGCCGCACTCATCATCAGTGTCTAAAAATGAGGACCCGAGTTAGAGAAAACCTCCAAGCCGGCAGGCGGATCCACTGCACATATCCCACAAACACAACCAGGCAAACAGCATGAAAAAGATTGAAAATTTCTTTTCTCCGATCCCTTGCGCCCTTGCCAAACTGTATGGAATCCCGTACAGTAATAGATGTACGAAGTTCCATACAGAAAACGAAAAACGGAGAGCGCAATGGACATGAACCCGCTACTAAAACCCCACGAAGAGGCCTACGCCTATATCCTGCCGCTAAGGCGCGACCACGCAGAGCAGCTAGACCTGATGGACTGGCAACTCGTCGACGCTGTCCACTCGACATTGATCGCGATCGCTAAAGGCAGAGCGGGAGAGTCAATGGACACCACCGACGTAGGTCAGGCCTCAAAACTCACGGATTACGTCGAGGAAGTGCACAATGAAATTGTCGTTCGTGCCGCCGATGAGGGCATGACGCACGGGCAACGGGCGCTAGCAATGGATGTGCCCCGATCCACCGCGCAAACCCAGCTCAAGGTCGCCCGATCCCGCAAGTGGAAGCGCGGATGGCTCCTCAACGCCGCCGATCGCGCCGCAATGTACACCGGTAGCGATCAGCACAACGACGACATGATGGCCGCATCCAGCCTCGATGGCACTCATGACTGTCATCGATGCGGAACCGAGCACAGCGGTTGGGACAACAATTGCTCCGAATGCGAACACAGTATCTGTTGCGCCAACGCTTCCGCCGACAACTAAACAGAAGACACACACAACAGGGCGGCCCCAGGGTAGAGCCAGGGCCGCCCCTTACTCCCGAGAACGAATCAATAGAGAGGACACCAGTATGACCTACGAGAAGTTCCACCGCGAATTCACCAACACGAACGTGAAACCGTTCGACGTATCAACGAACACCGTGTATGACTACGTCGGATCACACCTATGTCGAATCAACGGCGAAATAAAAACCGTCAGCGCCCCCGACTATTGGTGCCGCTACTGCGAAAACGAAATTCACCTCACGACCCACAGTCACCTGTGTGAAGTTGCCGAGGGCGAAGTGACCGGTCTGGACAATCTCAAACCCATCAACTGGGTAGACCACCGATGCCCCACCTGCGGTATTGAGCACGAAGGGCCAGACAACCCGAAGATGTGCACACAATGCCGCGAGTGCCCCACCAATTAAATACACACAAGACACCTACGGGAGCGGCCGCGCGGCCGCTCCCGTTTTTGCGTGCCCACAATCCCGGGCCATCAACAATTCGCATTTAATTTCATAACTGCAATGATATGAAATGAATGAAATGAAATGATATGATACTATGGTGAGTATGAATGACAGCGCAACAAGCACCGCCCATGACCAACGCACCTGTCGCTTCCCCGGATGCGATCAGCCGCCAGCTACCGCTAATAGCCAGGGCCGACCCCCTGCCTACTGCGAGAATCCCGACCACACCGCGTTGAAAGCCCACCGAGCTCGGGTGCGCGCGGAATCGGGCAACGATCCGGCCGCCGAAGCCGAAGTCGCCCGCTCCCCCGTGACCACGGCCGTTCGCACCGCCGAGACCGCCACTGGCCGCGCCGAAGCCTTGGTTGCTGCCCTCAAAGAGACGGTCGAACAAATCACTGAGCAGCGCGCTCTAGCAACAGACGTCGAGGCCGCCGCTGCTCAAGTGGAAGCCGCCGAGGCCGAAGCGGCAGAGGCTAAAGCCCATGCCAGCGCCGAAGTCAGTCGCGCCAACACCGCGCAGAGGAACGCCGAGACCGCCCGGGAACAAGCCGAGGCCGAAGCGGCGGATATGGCCGAGGAGTTGGAAACTGTGACAACGCAGTTCGAGGAGGCCCGCGCGGAAGTTGGCACCCTCACTGCCGCGCTAGAAGCCGAAACCCAGCGCGCCGATTCCATCGACGCTGACCGCGAGGCCATCCGGGCCGAAGTCGAAACCTACGCCAATGAGCGTGATGCTGCCCGGGCTGACGCTGACCGCGCTCAGGCGACTGCCACCGACCTCAGTGTCGAAAACGACCGGCTAAAAGAAGAACTGAGTCAAGCCAATGTGGCCCGGGAACGGGCCGAGACGGCAAACGAAGCCCTCACCGCTAGGGCCGAAGCCGCCGAAGAGCGCGTTGCGACCGCCGAGGCCGAGTGCGACCAGGCCGTCCACGCTCAGCACGACGTACAACGTCAACTGGACCGGGCCGAAGCCGCCGCTGCGGCCGCAGATGAACACTTTCAGGCCCGCCTAGCTGAGGCCGACCAATTGCGCCGTTTTATGGAAATTACCCATAAAGAAGTTTTGGCCGAAGGGGACCGGCTACGGGACCGTATTCGTAAACAGGAAACCGAGATCACCAAAACAGCTGTTAAGGCCAGTGAATACCGTAAGGCCGCCGATAACATGTGGGCCAAACTCGGCACCGCGTTGTCCATGCTCAGCAAAGAACAGCGCGAGGAGGTAGAAGCCACTAAAGGCCGCTGGGAACAGTAATCGCCTAGTCAAAGGAGGCTACCTGCCTGGCCCCGACATTAGGGGCCGCCGCTGGAGTCAACGCAAGATTTTGTGACTGCTTGTCTCGTTGCCGTCAGCGCCGAGCCCGCGCCGATGCTGGAGCGGATCGTCGAACACCGTGTGGTCCCGAACCGGCGTGGCCGCCCTCCGAAGTCGCCCATCGAACCCACCAAAGGAAGGGAAGCTTCATGACTGCCCTGGACGCGCTTGGGGCACCGGTTCCCACGCCCCCCGGTGTTGACCCGAAATTCTGGGCGCGGTTTAGCCGCCGTGTGCTCATCATCCCCAACGGATGCCATCTATGGACCGGGCCGCCCCGCGATGATGGGTACGGACAGTTGCACGTGGCGAAAGGGGCTATTGCCGGAGCTGATCGCACCCGTATCTGGCGTGCCCACCGTGCCGCATACGCTGCCCTTACCGCCGAAGTGCTGACCGAGGAAATCCATCTGCTCCACAGTTGTGATCAGCCGCTATGCTGTCCCCTCACTACTGAGGCACTACGTGACCACCTGGCCCCTGGCGACAACGTCACCAATGTGAGCGAACGGGAATCTAGGAATCGTTCTACCAGGATTGGGAGCGGTGGTCTAGCCATTCCCACGCGCGCTGATCGGCGCGGCCAAGCCAACCGCTCTCGCGCACTCCACCAGGCCCTCACCACTGCCCTAGTCAGTGCCTCACCAATCGGCCACGACCGAGACGCTATCGCCGCCCGGATTGCTGCCGTTGACCACGCCGGGAGCTGGGAGGCTATTCAGCCACCACTAACCGACCTAGACAACCTATAGGACTCATTCGCAGCCACGCTGGATTGCCGCTTCCCCGAAGTGCTATGTCAACCGGGCAATCTCCCACCGGAACGGAAAAGACATCTCAGTTATGGAACTAGCTATTCGTTTTTTTGCGCCTATAGTGCTAATCGGTCTTCTTCTGGGCGCGTCCATTCTCGCCACCCGGTGGCGACGCTCCCGTGACCCCTACCGGTTGCGTACCGTCGTCAATATCTGGGAAGCTGCCGATACTCTGCGCGCCAGTGAATCCCTGCTCGTGATCGACCCGGTGAACAACCAGACGCGCGCCCACTCCCATGCCAGCGCCGCACTAACTTGGTTGCGTTCCCAGCGCCGCTACGGTCGATCGCGACGTCGGGTTCGCATTGCCTCGCTGTTGGAGCACGCCGAGGCCCTCCACGAACGCACCTCACCAGCGGGCTAAACACAGATAGAGAAGTCCCCAAAAACGGCCGCGTACCTTATATCTATTTCTGTGCGGCCCGGGCGTCACCCGGGCCGCACAGAAGCGCTATTGGACATTCTGGGTGCCGGAACTTGCGGGGTCTGAATCCAGGGTCTCCATTGGTATTGAGTCGGAGGTCTGCTGGTGATCAGCGGGTGCGGTAATTGTGTTCTCACGACGCCTCTTCAATTCTTCTTTGACAGGCTTAGTCACAACGATGTCGAACTCCTCACGCAGTTCACGTGTTGACCATTTTTCAGTGGCATCAGCCACCGCCTGAACATATTCGTTCTGGGCAGTCTCAAGTTCTCGGGCATGCTTCTTCTTGAGTTGTTCAATGACCTCCGATTTTTTGCCTACCTCATCAATAACGTCTGCCCGGGCGGCAGCAAGATCGAGGGCCTTCTGCCCGTAGCTAGTCCGCTTTTTTGGTGTCGCCATGATGCGTGTCTCCAATCAGATCAATGCGCCCCAAACGATACCCTATAAGGGGCAGATAAGGAAGGGTCGGACTCGCCCGGATTGCTGGGTCGGACTCGCCCGGATTGCTGGGTCGGACTCGCCCGGATTGCTGGGTCGGACTCGCCCGGATTGCTGGGTCGGACTCGCCCGGATTGCTGGGTCGGACTCGCCCGGATTGCTGGGTCGGACTCGCCCGGATTGCTGGGTCGGACTCGCCCGGATTGCTGGGTCGGACTCGCCCGGATTGCTGGGTCGGACTCGCCCGGATTGCTGGGTCGGACTCGCCCGGATTGCTGGGTCGGACTCGCCCGGATTGCTGGGTCGGACTCGCCCGGATTGCTGGGTCGGACTCGCCCGGATTGCTGGGTCGGACTCGCCCGGATTGCTGGGTCGGACTCGCCCGGATTGCTGGGTCGGACTCGCCCGGATTGCTGGGTCGGACTCGCCCGGATTGCTGGGTCGGACTCGCCCGGATTGCTGGGTCGGACTCGCCCGGATTGCTGGGTCGGACTCGCCCCAAAACCTAACGGCCCCGACCCCGGCAACGGGGGAAGCTCGCCAGCGCGCGAGTTTTCGCAATTCTCCGCCAGGGGTGCCCCGTGCCACCGTCGAAGCCCGCCAGCGCGCTCACGCGCGTTTGAGGCTGTTCTAGGCCAATTTTGATCTGGCTTCGGAAGGTCATGCATTGCTAATGTTTCCCAGGTTTATTACATAGATTTCAGCTGATCGCCATTTAGATCTTTTGACCAGCATCAACGCACAGTTTTCCCCGATGACTAGTACTCATCCTCCCCTAGCTCGATCGAATCTCACCCTCCCCGTAACCTAGAATTGAACCTACACGCCTATGCATTAAAATGTTGAAGGCGGTTTTGGGGCCTTGAGCAGGCCGTTTAGGGCGACAGGTGAGAAGGGGGTAGGTCGATGACGCTTGGCATTCGACCGGGCTCTTCTTTCGCTTATGTGGCCAACGAGGTTGCGGCCGGAGCGGAAAACTATTACAGCGCTGCGGTGGCTACGGGTGAGCCTGCCGGGGTGTGGCGTGGAAGCGCCGCCGCCGAGCTGGGGCTGACCGGTAAGGCGAACGATACGCAGCTCGAGGCGCTGTTCGGTCACTTCGTTGATCCTCGGGATGAGCGGTTTGAGCAGCGCGATAAGTGGCATGAGGCCACGAAGCTTGGTCGCAAGCCACCAAAGTACCGAAGCCAAGAGGAGATCTTTAGTGAGCTAGTTGCACGCGAGGTGAACCCGGCTGGCATTGAAGAAGAACGGGCCGAGGAGCTATGGCACCAGGCTGGCAAGCAGACCCGGGAAGCCCGGGCGTTCTTCGATGCCACCTACAGTCCTCCCAAGTCCGTTAGTGTGCTGTACACAGCGTTTATGGCTGAATCTGTTGCTGCGAAGCAGCGCGGAGATGATGTCGAATCCGCGCGCTGGGCAGCCAAGGCTGAGACTGTGGAGGAGTCGGTTGTCCAGGCGTCAGAGGCGATGATCCGGCGTATGGAGCGTGAAGCTGGTTACTCCCGAGCTGGTTACCACGGCGGCAAGCTTAAGAGCGGCGAGACCACCGGCCGTTGGATCGACGGGAAAGGTTTCATTGTCGCCTCGTTTCTGCAACACACCTCCCGTCCGACCAACGGACGAGAAGACCCACAGCTGCACGTTCATAACCTCATCGCCAACCGGATTGAGTGCGCAGACGGCGTATGGCGGACGCTTGACGGCAGGGCGCTCTATCAGGAACGTGCCGCTTCTGGAGCTGTTGCTGACCGTGTGATGCAGGCTCACCTACAGCGCGAACTTGGCGTGACTTTTGCCTACGATCCCAAGTCCAAATCACACGAGATCGTAGGAATTAGCCGAGGTGTTCGAGAGGCGTTTTCGTCGCGTCGTACGGCCATAAATGCGCTGCTCCCGGAGTACGTAGCAGCGTTTGAGAATCGTATGGGACGCGAGCCAAGTGCTCTAGAACTCAGCGAGCTTGCGCAGCGCGCCACGTTGAAATCCCGGCAGGCAAAGCTGACGAAGGACGACGTCAAGACCCTCGAAGAGAAGGTAGTCGAGTGGACTGCTCAGGCGCAAGAATCGGTCGAGATTGACCTATCCGAAATCGCCCACGGAGTCATTAATACCCGCGACGAAGCAAGTGCGGATCGAGTGTTCGATGTTGACGCTGTCATCGCCCGTGCCGTGGAGAGCGTGCAGGAAACGAAGACTACTTGGACGCGCTCTGACCTCGCCATGCACCTTCATCGCCACCTACCCTCAGAGCTGGGAAGCCTTGATACTGAATACCAAGACCGCATACTCGCGGAACTTTCACGACGTGCCATTGAGGCCGATTCTGAGCGGGCTGGAACCGATGGAGAGATACTTCCACTTGATGTTCCGGACTTCGTCGATACACCTGAGGTGTTCCAGCTAACGAACGGTGAGAGTGCGTTCCGTCGACACGGGTCGGAGCAGTTTGCCACCCGTCGTGTTCTGACAGCAGAAGCCCGCATTGAACGTGCCGCTCATGACACTGAACTAGTCTCTTGCATCGAGTCTGAGGCCGCCATGGAAGCGGTCTGGGAGGTCAACAATCAACTACGCCAGGCCGATCCTGAGGGGGTAGCGAAGCTAGGTGCTGATCAGGCCGCTGTGGTTGCTGGAGTGCTCTCCAGCGGCAAACCGCTCGAAACGCTGGTAGGACCCGCAGGTACCGGTAAGTCATTCGTCATGGGCACGCTTGCTGACCAATGGGAGAAACGCATAGGCGGCCGCGTATTTGGCCTCGCAACAGCTCAAAACGCCGCCGGGGTTCTCGCGGATGAAGGATTGACGGCCACAGACAACATCACTGCGTGGTTGATGAACCAACGCGATATCGAGTCTTCGAAAGTAACGCCAGAGGGCGTCGCAGAATGGCGATTGCGCCCCGGCGACATGGTGATTGTTGACGAAGCTTCAATGGTCGATTCGGTGGCGCTATCCGAAATCCAGCAACGTACCGAAGCTGCTCGCGCGAAACTTCTCCTAGTGGGAGACCATGAGCAGATCGACGCCGTAGGAGCCGGTGGTGGATTCTTGCTCGCACAGCAAGCCGCCGACCGCGCGTACCAACTTGAAGAAGTGCGCCGGTTTAAATCCACGTGGGAGAAGGAAGCGTCTCTACGGCTACGTGATGGCGATGATTCGGTTGTCCGGGAGTATGACACTCACGGCCGTCTTAAGGGTTGCGAGAACCTTGAAGATGCCTATACGCAGGCCGTTGAGGCCTACACCGCCGATATTGTGGCTGGACGACAGGCCTACCTCATCACTGACACCAACGAGAACGCCAACGAACTCTCGGTGCGTGTGCGTGACCGCCTAGTCTCCTACGGGCTTGTAGAAGGTCAAGGTGTGGCCATCGGCAAGGACCAGACGAGGGCGATAGCGGGTGTCGGCGACATCCTCCAAGCACGCCGGAACAACCGCAATATCACCAACGCGGTCGGTAACTGCATGGTTAACCGGGGCCGCTATCTGGTCACCGAAACCCACGAGAGTGGCGGACTCACCGTCCAACCAATGGGTGATAATGGCACGCTCGGTCATTCCATCGACGTGCCTGCTGACTATGCACAAACACAAATGAGCCTGGCCTACGCCACGACCCAACACGGTGTGCAAGGTGCGACCGGAGACAATGGCTACGGCATCATCACATCCTCAACGTCAGCTGACGCCGCCTACGTTGCGGCTACACGTGGCCGCGACCTCAACCTACTTTTTGTAGTTGATGAGACCGACCCGAAAATGGCCGATCAAACTGCGGCGCCCGCGCCCAAAGAAGAGCACCAGCGGTCAGCAGCCACCATTTTTGCCAGCGTCATTGAATCTGGGACGCCGCAACGGTCGGCCACCCAAACTCATCGCGATAACCTCGCCGACGCCGGATCGATGCGCGTCATCGGGCACCGCCTATATGAATCCCGTCGACGACTATCCGAGCTCAAGTACAAGAGCTTGGTTGCGGAGCTTCTGGACGAGGGAACCGCTGTCAGACTGGCCCGAGATGATGCCGCACCGGAGCTATATAGGCTGCTCGAATCCTGCGAGCAAGCCGGACACGACCCACGGCAGGTCGCTTCCGAGGCGATTGGAATGCGAGAACTGGAAAGCGCGGATTCTGTCGCACAAGTGATTCACTGGCGGATCACCGACATGATGGAGGTGGACCTTAGCGCCGATCCACACGAGGAAAAAGACAGCACCGAACGCGATGTCGCGTTGGGCTATGCCGAACGCCTTCCCGCAGGAGATAGCGCCATTCACAAATACGCCCAGGCTTGGGCACAACGCGCCGATGAGCGCGTCTCCGAACTAGGAATCATTGTGGCTGAACGACCCCCACAATGGGCTATCGAACACCTAGGACCAGTGCCAGTAGAGCACGAAGAGCACACGGCAGAACGCGCAGAATGGATCAAACGAGCTGGGACAGTCGAGGCCTACTGCGAAACTTACAGCCTCACCGAGCAGGCCAACGTTATTGGCCGCGTCCCCTCCGTTGCCATGCCTGAGCGCCGCGATGAATGGCGCGCCGCCTGGCAAGCCCTCGGCCGTCCCGATCCCATCGCCGATGAGCGTCAGATGAGCCAGACACAACTACAGCGCACCATCGAGGCCTACAATGCCGAGAAACAATGGGCACCACCTGCGGTGGCTAATGAGCTACGTGAAGCCAGCAGTGCGGCCATTCAAGGCAGGATCGAACTCGATCACCGGCGCGCCGAACTATCCCAGATAGAACCCACCGATGAGCGTCACCAACAGCTAGCCGAAGAGATCGACATGGCCGAAGAAGACCTCACGGTGATAGAAGAGCGCCGCGACAAACTCGACTACGTCAACGACACCAGAAACGATTGGCACACTCAAACCGAAGACGCCCGAACCGCCGCCAACGCCGCCCAAGCCGAGCTGAAGCGCCGCGAACGCGAAGCCGAACGCAACCGCCAGAAAGAAGAAGTCACCACCGAGCGCGACCAGGAGCAAGCAGCCGACCGCTCGGTCAACCAAAAACCTGAGGTCACACGAGACGCCGAACACGAGTCAGCTACCACCGAGGTTGAGCCGAACGATCGTGGTAAGGAGCTTGCCGAGGCCGACCGCGATCAAACCCGCGACGAGCCCACCGATGAAACTGAGCGTGAACTTAGCTCCGTGGCAAAGGCGTTCCCTCGCAAAGTCAAAGAGATTAATGCCGACCGGGCAGTATCCGAGGCCGATAAAGCCCGCGAGCAAATCCGCGAACGGATCGCCGCGGCTAAAAACGCTGCCGAGAACAAGCAAGAGATCGACAAGCAGGCTAGTGCCGACCAGGAATGGCGCCGACGAGAAATGGAACGCACCGCCCGCGAAGCCGCCGTCGACCAAGGCCTAGAACGTTAACGGCCGTTGAGATCAGCGGCCAGGGCCTCTCTCTGCCAGCCCACGGCTCCACATTGCGGCGTGTTCAACGCCAACAGCCCAATCTTGTGAAATGACGTCAGGTGCAGCGGGTTTGCCGTAAATGGCCGCCAACACCAACTTCTCGACGTTGCCGACCGCCTCAGCAGTGGGTGAAACCATCGGCCCTACCGGAGCCTCAGCGGAGCCCAAAATCCAGTCGTAAACCGCTATTGCGCCATCCATGTAACGGCTGGGGCCAATACGTTCTACTGTGTTCAGGCATTTTTGCCGGTCTTCTTCAATCTCGGAGCGTGGCCGGACCTCATGCACTCGGGTGGTATTCATACCTCCACTGTACTCGGCACGCAGGCACAAGGACCCCACCAAGTGTAGAGGTCTAGACAACCACGACGCGCTCGAGCGCCGATAGAACGGCAATAGAAAATCCCCCACGAGCTTGGACTCGTGGGGGATATCTACAGGTCAACAGCCCTAGGCAATTATGAGAACGACCGCTAGGACCAACCCAGCCAACAAGCGAGCCGGTGAATGCACCAACCACGCCAAAACCGCCGAAGTGACTATAAGGGGCGTACCCAGCACCGCCCACACTGCACACACCACCACCGCCAACGGCTCGGTGGCGTTGCCAATACGGCGGGCAATCTCGCTGTACCAATCACCCACCTGGTGAGGCCAACCCTCCTGAACTCGCTGCCATAGACGGCCGGGGCGAGTTGACGCGGTCGTAATGATGTGAACATCGTCGCGAACTACCACGCTAAACCTCCGATCTCAGGCAACAACCAAAGCTCAGGTTTGCGCTCCCGATACGCGGCAGCGGCTTGGTCGATGATCTCGGCACAGACGCCACAAATTTCAGGGCCATCGGTGGCAATATCGCACCCCATGCGTTCAGGATGCCAAGTAGCACACTGGCAGGCGCACGAACGAACTACCGGCGGTTGGGGATGGTCGAGGATGTCCTGTAGGACGGTTTGGACGGTAGGTGTCATACTGTGTTCCTTCCGATTGATTGCTATCTCGGGAGATTGGGGCGGCTCCGAGCTTCGAATTTCGGGAGCCGCCTTTTCTTTTGGTTTAGTTGCGTACCGCCTTCAGATGCGATTCTTTGAGCTTGGTGCCCCATTTACACCACTGTGCAGGCCGATCACTTTGGCAGCGCAGGCAATGGTCAACGTGGTTTTTCACGGCCTTAGCCGCGACTTCGATCGGGTCTTGAGGGTGATTCATGTCGTCCATTCCTTGGTCTTGTACTTGGCCCGTTACTGGGTAGGTTGGCGCGGGATCATCGGGGCGCGATGGAGCCTGCTTTCCCACACACACCAGTAGGTCTGGTCAGGGTGTTGACAGCGCGCACAGGCCTCATGATGCGCAATCACCGCTTGCGTCACAATCTGAATTTGCTTTTCTTTGGGATTCATCCGTGCCCCTTCACCGAAGTTGCGTATGCGGACCAGGCGATCTGTTCTTCGTGGTTGAGTTTTCGGCCCTCGACACATTGACGGAGCCGCTTACCTGACTGACAGCCATCGCAAACCGCTTTGTGATTGACGACGTTGGCCCGGGCTGTTTCAAGTTGCTGATAGGGAGTCATGCGGCGATCTCCGTAACTTTGTGATGTGTTCGGGCAGGACGGGGTGCCTTCAGCTCTTCACTGCTGAAGACACCCCGGATGCTGCATTGCGGCCGCCGCAGAGAGTTCGGGCCGTGGTGCAGCGAGCTCACCGATTCCTCCCAGAGCCGCAGCGCCCAAGTTTTCAGCTCGGTGGCTATCGGTGAGATATGGGAAATGTCAAGGGTGCGACCTGGAGACATGGCAATCCATGCCTTAGCCAGCACCGTTTTAACGTCGTCTGGGGCAACGGTGGTGGCGAGGTCGCGGTGACACACCATTGCTAGCGGACTGACTTGCTGAGGCGTCAACACCACATCTAGACGCAGGTAGTTACGGTCCTTGTACTGTGTGACCGCGATCAGGTAATGGCCATCGGCCAGGTCAAGCCGGAAGTAACCCAAGCTCATCGTTGATACTCCGCTCGTAGTGAGGCACAACATAGCTATATCGTAAATTACGAAAACGTATTTTACTAGAGTGTACTTCATGATGGTGTATACAAAGGCGATACCAAGACCAAAGATTGTGGGTGAGCCCGACCATGAGCAGCACTCCCCCTGCCCAACCAATGTCAGCCTCAAAATGGGTCGTTGCGTCCGCGCTAAAACGACTCCATAAAATGCGTAAAGAGGCTGATAAATCGCTGACCTTGGAAACGGTCGAGGAAGCCTGTGAGCTGGGAAAAACATCGCTTCAGCGGTATCAGTCCGGACGGTCAGCGATGAAAACAGGCGAAGCGCGGAGGGTGTTCGAGTACTACGGCGTTGACCCTGAACAAATTGAGATGCTGCTGGAACACGTCGAACGATCCCGGAAACGAACCCGGCCGATCAATGAGATTGTTCCTGCCTGGTTCCAAACGTTTCTGCTGCTCGAACGCGAAGCCGAAGAAATAGCTGAGCTAGCGCTCACCATGATTCCCGGTCTGCTCCAAACCGAGGACTACGCACGAACCGTGCTAGAGAAGGGCCTGGTTGGGTCAATCGTTGATGACTACGTTGAGAGTCGCATGGAGCGTAAGAAAGTCCTTGAGGGGCCAAATCCCCTGCGCTTTTGGGCCGTGATTCACGAAGGCGCGCTCTGGCGCATGGTTGGTAACAAGGACACCATGAGGGCACAATTGTTTCACCTGGTTGAGATGGCGCAACGGCCAAATGTGACCATTGTGGTTATCCCTAACCGGTTGGGGGCTCACGTTTCAATGGACACCTCGTTCCACTGGATTCGGTTTGACACCCTCCTAGATCCCCTTGGGATCATCTATACAGAAAGCCTCACCGGGGCACGCTACCTAGACGACCCCGATGAGGTAACCCAACATGAGCGGGCGTTCCGCCACCTCACCAATGCCGCACTCAGCGAAATCGACTCAGTGCGTCTGATCAAGGACGTGAACAGGAACTATTGTGAGTGATCAGGATCTAACAGTCCAGGATTTCGGCGACAAGCACCGTTGGCGCAAATCACGACGATCTAACGACCAGGGTGGGGCCTGCGTTTTTGTTGCGGTCACCAATAACCATGTTGGAGTTCGTGACTCAAAACAAGGCAACGATGGCCATCCCCTGTGGATCTCATCCGGAGACTTTGATGCCCTTAAGAAAAATCTTGCTTTAGCATGATCTAGCTGGGAAAAGGAACCCTGAAGGCCGCACCTGTGTAAACGGTGCGGCCTTCAGCCTGACCTGTCCGCAGCTACATGCTGGCCGACGACGGCGCGAAACTCCGCCCGTTGCTGGCTTCCCTCACTGACCTGACCGCCGAGCGGATCATGACCAAGATCTGCAACGGCTACGAGACCATCCTTGTCCCGAACTGGCAGACCGACCCCGCCACAAGCACCGACACCCCTGGGCAGGAATAAGAAGGAGCACCGATCCGATGAACCAAGTCGGCCCGACACCGGGCATTACCGACACCGACCAGCAGCCGATCGACCGTGACGACTACGCGGCGTTCCTGAACTCGTGGTTGGAAAGCACCGACCCGGCTAAGGAGGGACACGGGTCCGACCTCGACCGGCGCGAAGACTTCGTCGCGGCCTCCCTTCTCGACGTGCTTTCCGCGACCTACCAGGGCGAAGATCTCGGGCGGTTCGCCCGACTGATGGCTGTCCGACTGTACGACCGGCTGGGCTTGTGATGGCCGAATTCGAGCCCCCGTGGGAGACGATCTACGTCGTCGAGGCTGAATCCACCAAAGACCAGGTCGCCCAAGAGCTTGAGGCGATGACCGCGACACTCGGCCAAGACCTGAGGGAGTTCTCCTCGGGCTCACGACTTCAGACACTGCGCGACCACGCCGAACGCATCCGCGACCACATGGACGACCTGCTCACCAAACTCGACAGATTTGACAAAGAAACCGACCAGTAGACGACCACCGCCAACCAGCCTTACCTCTCTTTCCTAGGGCCAGGACCCGTGCTGGTCCTGGCCCTGGTGCGTCTTCGACCGCCACAAGGTTACCGAGAACGACGACGCTTAACACCCCATCGCACCAGGGGTTACTCAACCCCGTAGCTAGCGCCCAGACACACGTGGGGGGCCAGACCCAATTGGGTCTGGCCCCCCACTGACGTTCAGGGGTTATTCATCCTCGTTAGCAGGTCGATTCCCCCGTGCCGCGAATTCCTGAGCGTCTCTTTCATAGGCTTCAGGCTTGACATCTGCGATTGTCCACTTTGATACATGGAGGTATGTTTTTTCTTGATGCGCCTCATTGGTTTTGCAACCTTCCATCGCGGAAAGGATCTTTTTATGCAGGTCAGGCCAGTGGCGCAGTGTCCAATCAATGGCTTCATAGGGCCGGGCAAGTTCAGAGCGATACAGCCACCGCCACATGGCCCGCGCATCGGCTATCGCCTGCACGACCGAGGAATGTTGCATCCAACAGGGTTGAAGCAACAGCGGTGGTGACAGGTGAGGCCCCACTGTTTGCGCCCATTCAACCACCTCGGCTATGTATTTAGGAGCCCGCGCAATGCTGACATCCAGCCAGGATTCCGGGCTAACTTGCATTCCCTCGCCGCTAGCTCCCGCAGTGGTGCCACTAGCGGCCAACTCACTGATCTGCTGAGTCAATTCGTCGGTGACCGCTGACAACAGCTCCCTGAGTTCAGCAACCTCGCCCGAGAGCGCGGCAACATCATCTGGGTCAGCCCCCACCAAAGGCTGGCGGCCCTCGTCTGATTCGTTCATTAGTTACCCTTCCCCGCGTCCCGTTGTGTGGCCATCCACTGCTCAACACTGGATGCTGTCACTGCTTGGTCGTGACCAGATGCTTGGGGCTGTTCTGAGGGCGATTTTTCGATCTGTTTGGGAATCGTTCCTTGCGGTAGGGACTTGATTTTGCGCTGCTTGCGCGCATCTTTGCGTTTCTGCCGTTGTAGTGCCTTGTAGTCTTTGCGCTCCCAATACGGAGTGATACGGCCCGTGGCCGCGCCCGATAGGCCTGTGACGACCAGCAACGCCTCTCCGATGTCGAGATCCCGGATGCGGTCTGGTGCCAGCACCGGTCGACGTACCACGTCGTGGCGTTGGTGCGCTGGGTTGTATTCGGTCACCGATACCTCCCCAAACAGCAGGGAGAGATCTTTGAGGAGGTTCGTGTCTGTGATACCGCCTAGGTACATTTTGGCGAACACGTTGTCCAAAATGATTTTCGCGGCTTCCTTTCCATACTTCTCTTCCAGCTGCGGAATCGACTGCAAACCGATGTGAGCGGAGATATTGAACCCGCGCATCACGGGAGCCCAGCGGTTCATCGGCACCGGGCAGATCGTAGCCAACTCATCGAGCACCATCGTCAAATGAGGCTCTAGCCGCCCCTTGGGCATCTGTGAGGCCCGCTTGCGGGTTTCGTCATAGAGCCACCCCACGAAGGCGGTGAACAGCGGCGTGATGGCGTCGTAGTCCTTCTCCTCGGCCAGCAGGTACAGCGTGGAGGCTTGTGAGAGGAAACGGTCGATATCAAAAGATTCCTTGCCCGGTTTCACGTCGACCAGGTTGGCTGCATCGGTGGACAACCATTTGACAGCATTGGTAATTGTCGTTGTGGTTGACGTGGCTGTGTTCGCATTCGTGCCGAGCCATTGTTCCAGGTCAGCCATCATGGCGCGTTCCTGCGGAGACTGGCTAATCAACTCGCGCAGCTGATCTTGCATCGTCTCGGAATCTTTCGCGCGGCCAACCCAATCACTGACGATGGCTACCGGGAGGCCGCCCAGCGCGGCCGCGTGCAGGTAAATGCCCAAAATACGGACACCCTGGCTTTTCCAAAATTCTGCGTCTCCAACGTTGGAGGAGCCCTTGGCTCCGGCCATGAGGTAGCCCGCGCGGGTCTGAGCCACTTGCGGGTTTTTGCACCCTGCCAACATGTCCCATTTGATGGTGGAGGCGAATTGAGGGCCGCCGATGGTGTCGGGGTTGAAGATGTCAACTGGCCCCACTTCCTCACGCAAGTCTTTCGTCTCCGCGATGAGGTCAACTTTCATGCTGGTAACCACTACCGGGTTGTCCTTCGCATCCAGCAGGATATTGGCCAGCCAACCGGTTTTACCGGTTCCCGCTTGCGCGATGATGGCAGTCATACGCTCAATAGAGACGTATAGCCAACGGCGTCCCAACCAACCCTGAATACGTACCAGGCGTACCGCGAACCGATCGAAAGGTACTTGCAGTCGCTCCCAGAAACTCAATGTCGCTAGGGAGGGCCGAACCACTTTCATCTGGCGAAACATCTTGACATAACCCAGGGTGCGCACCATATCCAACGGTGTTGCCCAGCCACCACGAAGGCGCATCTGCCGCGCTTTTTCCGCATGAACGCGCGCGGCAGAGCGAAGACGGGTCCGGTAGACCACCACACCTGCAACCGTGACCGGCGGCAACGCCAGCAGCCACACCGCACTGAAAATCAACCAGGCGAGCAGCTGGAGGGCCACGGCGGCCGCTGTGGCCAACGTGGCCGGGTAACGCACCTCCCGCCACAGACCTCTAGACTTAATTTCTGACATGACAATCCAATCTGTGTTATGTCTGGCCGGGGGCGGTGCAGCAAACATGCGCCCCTGGCCCATTAAATGTGAATGATCTTGCGCCGGTATGACCCTAACGATGCTCCATGATCACCGTCAAGGTCGCTACCAGCAGAAATAGTTTTGTGAGAGTTAGTCACTACGTGGGGTTGTCTCAATGCGACGTAGGCGAGGGCCTTGACTAGCTGAGGCAGCTGCCGCCGCATTCTTGCGTTGTTCCCGCGCCCACTCCGAGGCATACCGCCGAGCAGAATCCCGGCTGACCTCAGCAGACACCACAGTCAAACCCAGCTCAACGAGCGTGGCTGTTGAGGTCTCCCCCGATACTTTGCCCTCGCTAGCCAGTACATCCCAGGTCGCGCGCAGCTGCTCCTTGCCCGTCATTGTTGGCTTCACTGCCAGGGCCGCATTCCCCGCCGAGGGAGGAGCCTGGTTAGGGTCCAACCCCGCTCGCTGCGTAGGAGTCCGAACTGGAGCTGGAGGAGCCGAGGACGGCCGCTCCGTGACTACCGGTGAACCCATGGACGCCGTTGAGCTCGCCCCTGAGGCAGGTGCGGGAGTTTTTGGCCCGCCTGAAGCGTTGCTATTTCTTATCTGGTTGATTTTGTGAGCTAGCGCCTCGGCCCGCTCAGCGTCAGGACGCAGCCGGCCTACCTCCTCTTGCAACTGCCGAATTTGTTCGCCAGCATCAGATTTCAATGCCTCAACCTGGTTGCGGAAGCTCTCAATTGTTGACGAATGCAACTCTTCAAGTTCCTTAATACGCTGTTCAGCGGTGACCAGTTGCTCTTTCGCGGCCGCGCGCACCGACTCCAGCTCGTTTTCGTGGGTAGCTGTGAGAGTTTTAATCTCCTCACTCCGCCCTTGTTGTGCCGCTTCAATGGCATCCTGAACTGCCGCGTCAGGGTTGGTGCGTTCCCGCACCAGGTACATCAAGACCAGCTGGTTACGTACCGCGTCCAACACCTCATCGGTGGCGCTTTGTGACCAGGACACCAAGCGCTTCCCCGCCAGAGCTCTACGCCACGGCAGCCGCGACGTGTGGTGGACATGGGCAAGCTTGACAAGTTTGCGCTTCAACCACTCCTCATTGGTGTCTTCAACGTCGCCATCATCAGGCTCCAACCAGCCCCAATTGACCATGAGCCGTTCAGGGGTCCACCGCCAGCGAGTGTTCTTCTTCGAGCGCTTGACATCGAGCGCAATGCGATCCTCAGTCAGATTGGCCCACCACAGCGCGGCCGCCGCCACACCGATGCCGAACCTAAACCAAAACGCATACGGGGCTTCCTCGCTGAGCCCGACAAGAATCCCGGTGGAAATCGCGATGATCCATACCGCAATCCCAGGCCAGCCAGTGCGTCCGTTGGCGAGAACTTTCCGATTCCCGTCCTCGTCAGGTTCGCCATATTCAATAGTGGCCTCAAGGCGTTTGAGCGCCTTGGCAGCGAAAAACAGGACCAGGCCCTCAATCACGAAGAACAAGCAGATTTTGAGACCAAAGGGCATATCGAAAGCCCGGCCAAGCAGTCCCCACACACCGTGCGACTGATAGACCAGCACCATGAGCGTGACCGTGTTGGCAATCCAGCTGTCGATACGACCACGGATTTTAGCCACTATCAGTGTGATCATCAGTATGACCAGCACCGCTGCGCCTAGTGACGTTTCAATCAGGTAGCCGTACACGTCCCACCACGCGCTGAACTCATCAACAGTAGGCGGCCCACCTTCGAACAATTCAGGCATATTACTGGAGACCTCCAGTTAGGGGGGTGGTCGGCATCGTCTCGACATGCCGATGATCATTGGGGGCAATCAAGATCGTATCGCGGCTCATGGAACTCCGTTCCCTCTCGCATCCCTGTCACTCTGGCTGAGGCGTTTATGCAGGAAAACTTGTCGCTATGTAGCTAAACCTCTGTGCTAGCTACATCATCACACATCTATCAAAACACTAACACGCACATATAGCAAGACCTATATCAGTACCGATAGTAATATATATAGTGCTAGTGATACGATGGCGTTCAATCAGCGTGCAAATATGGGGGTATGCGTGTGTGCCGTGAACGCAGTAAAATGGGTCATACACAGGTGAAACATCATCCCGGCAATGCCCTGGGGTAGTGATTTTTCATGCGATACTGCTATGAGTGCAGGTGACGAATATGAGGTCTAGAT